>KB912775.1 GCA_000383815.1 actinobacterium SCGC AAA027-J17 | reverse complement strand
GTATGCCACCTGTGGCTTACCAACATTTGCCTCTACTTTAAATTCGCGCTTCATACGATCAACCAAAATTTCTAAGTGAAGCTCACCCATTCCAGAGATAATTGTCTGGCCGGTTTCTTCATCTGACTTAACATGGAAGGTTGGATCTTCTTCGGCTAATGATTGAATTGCAACGCCAAGCTTTTCTTGATCTGCCTTGGTCTTAGGTTCAATTGCTACTGAGATAACTGGAGCTGGGAAATCCATTGATTCTAGAATTACTGGTTTATCAACATCACATAATGTTTCACCGGTGGTGGTGTCCTTAAGACCCATAACCGCAATAATCATTCCGGCGCCGGCTGACTCCATCTCCTCACGCTTGTTAGCGTGCATCTGATAGATCTTTCCAATTCTTTCTTTTCTATCTTTAGTTGAGTTAAGTACTGCAGTTCCAGCTGATAATGAGCCGGAGTAAATCCGAACGAAGGTTAATTTACCTAGATGGGGATCTCGCATAATTTTAAAAGCAAGGGCTGAGAATGGCTCATCGTTTTTTGGTTGGCGCTCAACCTCAACAGTTGGGTCACCTTGTTTGTGTCCAACAATTGCCTTTACATCAAGTGGGCTTGGCAGGTAACGATTTACCGCATCAAGCATTGGCTGCACACCCTTGTTCTTAAATGCAGAACCAGTAAGAACTGGTGTTGCCTTATCTGCAAGGGTTGCGCGACGGATTCCAGCAATAATCTCTTCTTCAGTTAACTCAGCACCCTCTAGATACTTCTCCATTACTGTGTCATCGCAATCAGCAAGAGTCTCTAGTAATTCATGACGAGCTTGTTTTGCCTTCTCAACTAAATTAGCTGGGATCTCTTCAATTAAATAATCT
>KB912774.1 GCA_000383815.1 actinobacterium SCGC AAA027-J17 | reverse complement strand
GGCTGAGATTGGAATTTCAAATCAAAAGATGCATGCTCGTGGACCAATGGGACTTGAGCAGATGACAACTACTACCTGGATTGTTAGCGGAGACGGTCAAATTCGCCAGTGAATTAACACCAGTTATACTCATCAATTATGGCTGCAATCTCCCGCGATGAAGTCGCAAATTTAGCTCGTCTAGCACGCATCTCTATGAGTGATGCTGAGTTAGATCATCTAGCAGGGGAGATGGATGTAATCCTTGGCGCAGTTGCCAGAGTGCAAGAGGTTGCAGGCGCCGATGTCCAACCAACATCACACCCATTAGCAGTTAGTAATGTGACCAGAGAAGATGTTGTCACGCCAAGCCTGACACCAGAGCAAGCATTGTCTGGGGCACCAGCATCTAGTGAGCAAAGATTTAAAGTGCCACAAATTTTAGGCGAAGAGTAAATGAGTATTAGAGATAACGCCTGGCAGATGGCATCTGCTCTGAGTAAAAAAGAGATCTCAGCGGTTGAATTAACCAACCAACATTATGAACAGATCAATGCGGTAGATAAAGATGTCCACGCCTTTTTGTATTTAGACAAAGAAGGCGCACTTGCGCAAGCAAAAGAGGTAGATAAAAAACGCGCATCTGGTGAGAAGCTATCCCCACTTGCTGGTGTGCCACTTGCATTAAAAGATGTGATGACACAAAAAGATGTGCCAACAACTTGTGGCTCTAAAATCTTGGAAAATTGGCGTCCACCATATGACTCAACTGTGGTTACTAAATTAAAGGATGCTGGCGTAATTATTTTAGGTAAAACAAATATGGATGAGTTTGCAATGGGCTCATCAACTGAGAATTCAGCTTATGGGCCAACTCATAACCCATGGGATTTAACAAGAATTC
>KB912773.1 GCA_000383815.1 actinobacterium SCGC AAA027-J17 | reverse complement strand
GACATTGACGGTGCACTAGTTGGTGGAGCCTCTTTAGACCCGGAAGAGTTCGCCAGAATCTCGAAATTTCATCGTGTTTTAAGTAAGGCTTAGCCACTTAGATTAGATTAAAAGGGACAGGGGATAGTATCCTTATCCGATACGTCAGGGATCAGGATCAAAGTGAAGGCGAGTCAATGAATTTAGCTCTCTCAATAATTTTAGTTTTATCAAGTGTTTTGATGATTATTCTCGTGCTCCTTCACAAGGGCAAAGGATCTGGGTTATCTGATTTGTTTGGCGGTGGAATCTCGTCCACATATGGTGGTTCTTCGGTGGTTGAGAAGAATCTAGATCGAATTACTATTGTTGTTGGTGGAGTTTGGTTTGCATCAGTAGTCGCTTTGAGCTTGTTGCTTAAGTAAGTAAAAAAACAAAGGAGTAATAATGGCCGGTGGAAGTGCAATTCGAGGTAGTCGTGTTGGCGCTGGTCCAATGGGCGAGGCAGAGCGTGGCGAATCAATCGCTCGATTTAGAGTTTCATATTGGTGTGCAAATGGTCATGAAACAAAACCTTCGTTTGCTGAAGATGGCACAGTAGAGGTACCAGCTGAGTGGGATTGTCCGCGCTGTGGTTTTCCGGCAGGGCAGGATAAGAACAAGCCACCAATGCCGATGAAAAATGAGCCTTATAAAACCCACCTTGCTTATGTTAAAGAGCGTCGCACTGAAGCTGAGGCAAACAAGATTCTAGATATTGCCTTAAAAAAACTACGTGGCGACGAGTAGTCTTTAAAACTCTTTCAATAAATCTGTAATACCTGTTTCAGTGCTTTTTAAATGAATTCTTATTAATGGAAGATTGCGCTCAGTGAGGGCGGCAGCATCACCTAAAGCTTGAGCCACTAACAAATCGGCGAAGGTAAATTCTTCATTT
>KB912772.1 GCA_000383815.1 actinobacterium SCGC AAA027-J17 | reverse complement strand
CAAAATCTTGATGCGATGGAAGAGACAATAAAAAAATACAAGATTGATTGTGATTTTGGAAGAAATGGAGAGCTCCGAGTTGCAGTTGCCCCTTGGCAGATGGATGGTTTAAGGCAGGAGGCGGTTGCAAGAAATAAAACTGGCGATCATGTTGAGGTATTAGATAAAGATCAGGTGAGGGCTCTGGTTAACTCACCCATTTATGAGGGTGCCTTATTTGATCATGATGGAACAGCGCTAGTTGATCCTGCCAGATTGGTTTGGGGATTAGAGAAGGCTTGCCTTTCTTTGGGAGTTAAAATCTATGAAAACTCAAAGGTTGAGGAGTTAATCGATGAGGGTGATCATGTTGTTGTTAAAAGTGCTTATGGGTCAATTAGGACAAAGAAGGTTGCCCTTGCTACAAATGTCTACACACCCCTGATAAAGAGTGTTAAAAAGTATGTAATTGCTGTTTATGACTTTCAATTAGTAACTCAACCATTAACAAATGAGCAGTTGGAAAGCATTGGTTGGAAGGGTAGAGAGGGTCTATCCGATGCTGGCTATCAATTTCATTACTACCGCTTAACTAAAGAGAATGAGATTTTATGGGGTGGATATGATGCAGTTTATAACTACGCTGGCAAGGTTAGATCTGAGTATGAAACACGTCCTGAAACCTATGCCAAGCTTGCTACTAACTTTTTTAAAACCTTCCCACAATTAGCTGGAATTAAATTCACCCATGGTTGGGGTGGGGCAATTGATACCTGCTCAAGATTTTCACCCTTTTGGGGACAAGCATTAGATGACAAAGTTGCCTATGTTCTTGGCTATACCGGCCTTGGAGTTGCCACAACTAGATTTGGCGCATCGGTAATGCTTGATTTGCTAGATGGAATTGAAAGTGAAGCAACACAGTTGTCTATGGTTAAGCACAAACCAATCCCATTTCCACCTGAGCCATTTAGATTTTTGTTTATCAGGCTTACCCAGTGGGCGATAACTAG
>KB912771.1 GCA_000383815.1 actinobacterium SCGC AAA027-J17 | reverse complement strand
ACCGGTATATAACTGCAGATCAACATAACTTGCCGGTTCAAGCCGAGCGCCAAATCTAGATTTAGTTCGGCGCACTCCCTTTGCGACCGCTTTTATTCGGCCATGTTCTTTTGTAAATAAGGTAATTATTCGATCTGCCTCACCAAGTTTTTGGGTGCGTAACACAATCGCCTGGTCTCGGTATAAGGACATACCCCCTAAGTTACTAGAGGAGTAAGACAGAGGTAGTTAGCGAACTGCGCGATTGATTGAGGAGATAACTGCCTTAAGCGCTGCAGTTGTTGTGCTTGGATCAATTCCAACTCCCCAATAAACCTTTCCAGCAATCTCACACTCTAGGTAGGCAGCAGCCTTAGCATCTCCGCCAGCAGAGAGCGCGTGCTCATAATAATCCAAAACTCGTACTGAAAGTTTTGGTTGATAAGCATTAACTATCGCCACAAAAGCTGCAATTGGGCCATTACCTTTGCCAGTTAACTTCTTTGAAACCTCTTTATCAAGAAGCTCAATACTTAAATCAACATCTTGATCCATCTGAGAGGTTTGGGAAAGAGCTGCTAATTTAAATCTGCCCCATTGATTGTTTTTCGCTGGTAGATACTCATCTTCAAACTTATTCCACATCATCTCAGGTGAAACCTCACCACCTTCAGAATCTGTTAAGGATTGAATTACTTGGCTAAATTCAATTTGTAATCTACGAGGTAGATCTAATTGATGCTCATGCTTCATCAAGTAAGCAACTCCGCCCTTACCTGATTGGCTATTTACCCGAATCACCGCTTCATATGATCGGCCAATATCCTTTGGATCTATTGGTAAATAAGGAACTGCCCAGGTGAATTTATCTTTATCACTGCCAGCAGCTAGAGCATCTTTTTCCATATGCTCAAATCCTTTTTTAATCGCATCCTGGTGAGAGCCAGAAAAGGCGGTAAATACTAAGTCGCCACCATATGGATGACGCTCTGGAACTCGAAGCTGATTGCAGTACTCAACTGTTCGCCTGATCTCATCGATATCAGAAAAATCAATCATTGGATCAAT
>KB912770.1 GCA_000383815.1 actinobacterium SCGC AAA027-J17 | reverse complement strand
AAAAAAGCAATTGCTGAGGTACTCATCGCACCAACCGCCCAAGCACCATGAAGTTTTGGAACGATTACCGCCCCTACCTCATCTTGTCGATGTAGGGAGTGTCCACTAGTTGCAATGTGATAAATCGAAACTGAGGCGCCAGCTAAGATATTTAAAATTAGAAAAAGTACTGGGGAGGAGGTATTTACTAATCCGGTGTAGGTAATTGCAACCGCTGTTGAACCAATTTGCAGCGAGCGCTTAGCCCCAATCCTGTGCACAATCTGCCCACCGATCAACAACATAATAATTGATCCAATTGAGGCACTGCCTAACAAGGTACCAAAGGTTCCATTGTTGATATCTAAGTTAGCTTTTAAATCTGGTGTTCTAGGAGCGAGCGACATAATTGCTATGCCAAATAGGAAGAAGATTAAACTTAAATATCTCTGCTCACTTTTACTATAAGTAGTCTTATTAAAACTTTTCAAAATAGCGCACTTGCCAATTGGCTTCTTGCCTTAACCAACCTTGGATCAGTTGGGTCAACTAGATTAAATAAAGAGATCAGATGAGCCTTAGCCTTATCCCGGTCATCACCGGTAAATGCTTTAACCGCCTTAATTAATCGATCAAAGGCAGCCTCATAATTACCAGTTGCAATCTCAATATCAGCACACATTAACTGGCTAGTTAGATCATTATCTTTCGCATTTTTTAAAGTTAAGACTGGATCTAAGCCATCAATTCGCAGCATCAAGTTAACCTGGGCAAGACCAACAACTGCTACCTGCTCATTTGGTTTTCGTTTAAGCCACACTTCATATGAAAGCTTGGCAGCTTTGTAATCACCCTTTTCCATTGCCGCATAGGCAGCTGCTTCTTCCGGCTCCATTGGTAATTCAGTAGGCCCATCAGGGGCGCTGCCAATACCTTTTTGCGAGGCAAGCTCTAATAACTTATTTATTACCAATCTAAGTTGATCAGCAGGTGGTACTGATTCAAAAAGTGGCAGAAGCTGTTCACCAATAATTGCAATTGCAACTGGCACAGATTTAACCTGCAACGCTTGGGCAACCTGTGGTTGGGCATCAACATCTACTACTCCAAGTAGCCAGCTGTTTTTATCTGCTATCTCAAGCTTTCCAAGCCTTTCTAAA
>KB912769.1 GCA_000383815.1 actinobacterium SCGC AAA027-J17 | reverse complement strand
CGAAGGCCAATGTTAATTACCTGTGGAAGTGAGGCTAGGAAGTAAAGAGTTAAGACCAGGATGGTGATGGTTGAAACTAAGCCTGAGATAACAGCTTTACCAACTCCAAGTACGCCCCCAAATGCAGTAACTGCAAACTGACCATCCTTAATCACCGAGTCCAGATTACTTTGCAGTGAATCAATTACCCCATACTTATTATTTAGATCATTGATAAATGCGTTGTTATTTAAATCCCTAATCAACTGTGGTGCGTTATCAAGGAGTTGATTTCCTTGATCAATCAGCGGTGGAACTGCAACTGCAATAAAGGCGGCAACAAAGAGCAAAACCGATCCCATAACTGCGCCAACTGAGGCACCTCTAGATAATCCGCGGTTTTGGAAAAACAAAACAGCAGGATTTAAACCAGCTGCTAAAAAGAGGGAGATAATTATCAATATAAATACCGCGCTGGCTGAAGCAAGTGCTTGCAACATCGTAAGAGCAAGCAGTGCGCCAATAGTGACCATAAAGCCAAAGTAAAAGGGGTGTGAGGTATTTACTGGCCTGCCAGCTTTACCAAAATCCTCACGCTTTGTTGCACTAACTTTACGACGCAGCAATGGCGTCAACTTTGAAGAGATCTTTGGTTTAGTAAATCTAGCCATAGGTGAATTTTATCTTGCTTTTCACATCACCACAGACCGATTAATGAGCCGGTAATGGTTTAAATAAGAGAGAATAAGGCTATGAGTGGACTTCGAATCAAAGGATTAGGTGAGGAGATTGCCACCTTAGCTAATCTGCCTTGGGATAAACCACTTGAGGGCTGGCCTGAGGATGAGGTGCTAACTAGCATGCGTGGTATCTCTCGCCATGTGGTTAGGTTGATTAGATCAAATCCCAGCAAAAGCAATAGCCAAATATTTGCAGTTAAAGAGACTGTTCCTGAGTTTGCAAATCGTGAGTACTCATTACTTAGAGATTTAAATCAAAAGACTGCGCCCTGTGTTGAACCGGTAGCAGTTATTGAAGGAAGAGTTGACTCTGAAGGCAATGAGCTGCCATCTGCCTTAGTTACAAAGTATCTGCCCTACTCACTTCCTTATCGGGTGATACTAAGTGGTGCGGTAACTCCAACTGAGATCTTAAATATGGCTAACGCTTTGGCATTACTTTTAGTTCGGCTTCACCTACTTGGTTTTTGGTGGGGGGATT
>KB912768.1 GCA_000383815.1 actinobacterium SCGC AAA027-J17 | reverse complement strand
ATTGCCGGAGGAGTGGCAGCTAACAGCAGATTGCGTCAATTAGCTCAGCAAAGATGTGAGCAGATAGATGATTAACTCCATACAAAGGTTTATTTAAGGCCAAAGAAAGTGCTGAGGCACTACTGACTCCAACTAATAACGCACCGATTAAGCCAGGACCTGCCGTTACCGCAATCGCATCAATATCTTTTAAGGTAACTCCTGAATCTTTTAACGCTTGCTTAACTACCTGTGGCATCGCCTCAAGATGGGCTCTGCTTGCTACCTCAGGAACCACACCACCAAATCTGGCATGTTGTTCAACACTTGATGAGATCACATTTGCAAGTAATTTTCGTCCATCCACAATTCCAACCGCAGTCTCATCACATGAGGTTTCAATTCCCAATACCAGTGCCATTACTCAAGCTCCTTGCGCATTACCACCGCAGTTAAACCTGGTCCGTAATAATTCTCTCGCTTTGAAACCTCAACAAATCCAAAGGATTGATATAGGGGGTGGGCTTGATCATTTCCTAATCTCATCTCAAGCATTATTGCTTGAGCTTTTTTAACTCTGGCCCAATCAATTAACCGCTTTAATAACTCACGGCCAACACCTTTGCGACGGTGGCCTGCCACAACAGTTAATGTGTGAATATCAGCCACATCTGCCACATAAAAAATTCCACCATAGGCAATTAGTTTTCCCCCAAACTCTGCAACCAAGTACTGCGCACTCTTTGGGGCTTTTGCAAACTCCTCTTTAAATTGCTCAGCACTCCAAGCGCTCTTGCCATAAACCTCTTTTTCAATTGAAATTGCAGAGACCAAATCCAGCGCTGTCATTGGTCGAAACTTCACACCATCAGGTAATGGATAAGCATCAGGTTTTCTGAGATAAATTGGTTGCAAAACTGATTGACTTGTTAAAGCAATCTGTGCCAATTTAATTGGATCTGGAAAGTAATCTCCCTCATTAAAAATTGGAATGCCAAACTTTTCTAACTCACTTGCTTTACTCACCGAAGGTTGCGTGATCTGAACACCATCTTTATATCTAGCCCAAAATCTCTCTTTACGCCTGGCATCAGTTGAAACAATAAATTCACTTTGATTTATGCCAGCTGCCATCGCATCTAATGAACAAACTCCTACCCAATCTATTTGCGCAGCTAGGGCATAACTTTGGGCAAAAACAATTCCTACTCTAAGGCCAGTAAACGGACCAGGTCC
>KB912767.1 GCA_000383815.1 actinobacterium SCGC AAA027-J17 | reverse complement strand
CGTTACCCCACTTAGGGCCTTTCCAGTGATTAAAGATTTAGTAACTGATGTTTCATTTAATTACAAGAAGGCGATGGAGGTTGACTCCTTCACCCCACCAGTTGGCTTAAAGGCGGGGGAAGTGCGAATGGCGCAGGTTGATGTTGAAAGAAGCCAGGAGTTTAGAAAATGTATTGAGTGCTTCCTATGCCAAGACACCTGCCATGTTATTCGAGACCATGAAGAGAATAAGAAATCATTTGCTGGTCCAAGATTTTTTATCAGGCTAGCTGAGCTTGATATGCACCCACTAGATATCTTAAAAAACCGTAAGCAAAAGGCGCAAGCAGGGCATGGTCTTGGAATGTGTAACATCACAAAGTGTTGCACTGAAGTGTGCCCTGAGCATATAAAGATTACCGATAACGCCATTATTCCTATGAAGGAGCGGGTAGTAGATGTTAAGTACGACCCAGTTAGATGGCTTGGATCAAAAATTCGAAAACGTGAGGGTATTGTTTAGTACGTGAATCTAATTGTTCGCCTAATCGCTGGCGCACTCGCCTTTTGGGCAGCAACAACCCTAATTACCGGTTTAACGGTTAATGGTGGCGCTTGGACATATCTATGGGTTGCCTTGTTGTTTGGCCTCATCAATGGAGTAATTGGATCAATTGTTAAGTTGCTAACCCTGCCAGCAATACTGCTTTCCCTTGGACTATTTGCCTTTGTAATCAATGCTGCGATGTTGATGCTAACTGCAAGGTGGAGTAGCGCACTTGATGTTAAAGATTTCTGGTCAGCACTCGGTGCCTCTTTAATAATCTCAATTGTTACCACCATTGTTAATCGCACCTTTAAAAGCAAGAAGAGCTAATTACTTATGGGTGCTAATAATCAGATGCCCTGTGATTTTTGTAGTGTTCCTTATGATCCTGTTTCAACTAGATGGTTATGCCCAAATTGTCATATGAAGACTAATTGCTGTGATGGGGCACCTTGTGAGATTGTGGAGGTTAAAACTACAAGTAGTAATCAACTACTTAAGTAGTTTAGCCATATACGCCTCAACCTCATCTGGGTGACGAGGAAGTGCGTTACTTAATATTTTTGCGCCAGACTCAGTAACTAAAACATCATCCTCAATTCGAATACCAATTCCTCGATACTCCTCAGGAAATAATGTGTCATCTGGTTGAATATAAAAACCAGGCTCAACAGTTAAAATCATGCCAGC
>KB912766.1 GCA_000383815.1 actinobacterium SCGC AAA027-J17 | reverse complement strand
GGCAACAATGCCAACACCAGTTGCTGCTGCAATAAATTCAACAAATAATTCATAACCAACAAAATGTCCAATGATGGGAAGTGTCCAAGCTGGATTTACTAATTGCGCGTATGCGGTAATTAATGTGCCAAGTAGGCCGCCAAAGCCAATCATTACAAACCAATGTGCAATGCCGGTTACGGTGAAGTTAAGCATTTTGGTGTGGGATAAAACCTCCACCAACATATTTTTTAGTCGCACGCCCTTATTGTTAAATCGAGATGGATCACTTTGCCCTGCAGATATTTTTTTATATAACTCAAAGCCGCGAAAAGAAAAGATTCCAACTGCAACAGCAGTTAGTAGATAGGCGATAAGTGCGAGCACGGGTTAAGGGTAGGTGAGGGGTTGGATTATTTGCTTCAAAAGTTATCCACAACACTTATCCACCGTGTGGAGAATTACAGTGATGTAATTAGTACCAACGGGTGGCTAGTGAGAAACCAATACCAACAAAGCCAAAACCAACCAACATATTCCAGGCTCCAATGCCAGGAATCGGGTAGGCGGTGCCGCTTATATAGAAGACTACGATCCAAATCAGCCCAAAGATGAAGTTTGCCACCATTACTGGGGCAAGCCAGCTTGGAGACTCTAACTTCTCATCTTCGGCGGCAAACTGCTCCACCTCTTGGATGACCTTCTTTTGTTTGCGGACCTTATCGCGCACCTTTGACTTCGGCATGGCAGCAGATTACTACACAATTAGCCTATGAGCACCACAGCCTGCAAAATCTTAGTGATCGATAACTACGACTCCTTTGTATTTAACCTGGTTCAGTATCTGCAGCAGTTAGGGGCAGAGTGCACAGTGGTAAGAAATGATGCCATCAAGGTTGATGAGGCAGATAAATATGATGGCGTTTTAATCTCACCAGGACCTGGCACGCCAGAGTCAGCTGGGGTAAGTGTTGAGTTAGTTAAGTACTGCGCAGATAAAAAGATTCCACTCCTTGGCGTATGCCTTGGACATCAAGCAATTGCTGTTGCATATGGGGCAACAGTATCTAGAGCACCTGAGTTGCTACATGGTAAAACCTCAGTTGTTAGTCACCAAGGAAAATCTGTTTTAGAAAAAATTCCATCCCCATTTACTGCCACCCGATATCACTCACTTGCTGTTGAACGAAATACCTTGCCGGACTCACTTGAGGTAACAGGTGCAACAGAGTCTGGTGTTGTGATGGCACTCCAACATAAAACATTACCAATCTGTGGTG
>KB912765.1 GCA_000383815.1 actinobacterium SCGC AAA027-J17 | reverse complement strand
AAAAAGTGTGCCAGGCAGATTGGAGTCTGTATCTGCTGGCCAAAAGTTCACTGCGTTAGTTGATTACGCACACACACCCGATGCGGTAGAAAGAGCAATCGCTTCTGTAAAAACTTTTACCACCGGCAGGCTAATTGGCATTTTAGGATGCGGTGGGGATCGAGATAGCAGCAAACGAGCCTTGATGGGTAAGGCGCTATTGGCAGGATGTGATTTTGCAGTATTTACTAGTGATAATCCTCGAAGTGAATCGGCAGCGGTTATTTTGCAACAGATGACTGAAGGGTTGCAATTAAAGGATGCTGGAGTAATCGAAGCAGATCGAAAGCAAGCAATTGATTTGGCAGTGAAAATGGCTAAACCAGCAGATGTAATTTTGCTAATGGGTAAAGGTCATGAGGTTGGGCAGGAGATAAATGGAGTTATAACACCATTTGATGATCGGGCTGAGTTAGCAGAATCAATTAAAAGGCTGGTTGTTTAATGATAAAAATCTCTGCTGGTGAGTTTGCAAAGGTAGTCTCTGGATCATTACATGAGATTGATTCGCAGATGATAATCAACCAATCACCTGTTATTAACTCAAAAAAAGCAAGTAAAGATAATTTCTTTGTCGCTTTTGTTGGATCACAAGTTGATGGTCATGATTATGTGAAAGAGGCGATTGAACTTGGCGCTAAATTTGCCTTGGTGAGTAAGAGTGTTTCCGCTCCTCATATTTTAGTAGCTGATGTAGGTCAAGCTTTAACTGATCTAGCCATTTACCTTCGAGTCAAGTTGTCAGACCTTAAGGTTGTAGGAATCACTGGCTCCCAAGGGAAGACTACCACTAAAGAGTTTTTAAATTCGATTTTAACCCTAAATGGCCAAACAATTGCAACTGATGGAAATTTTAATACTGATATCGGAGTGCCATTAACTTTGCTGCGATCTAACGAAACTACCAAGTACTGTGTTTTGGAAATGGGAGCACGCCACATGGGTGATATCGCTCGACTGACCAAAGTTGCAAAACCTAATGTCGGCGTGGTCTTAGTTGTAGGTACTGCGCATCTAGGTGAATTTGGTTCAGTGGCAGCAATTGCTAAAACCAAATCCGAGTTGATCACTAATTTGCCTGCAAAATCAACGGCCGTTTTAGGCACCTATGACAGCTATACCCCAAAGATGGCAGATTCCTTAGAGTTAGAAAAGATTTTGTTCGGTGAAAATCAAGCAGTTAGAGCAGCAGATGTTGAGATCCATGGCGGATTTGCTCACTTTGATTTGGTAACTCCAACTGGTAGAACAGCAGTTAGCTTGCAGGTATTAGGTGAACATCAGATTCCAAATGCATTAGCAGCAGCTGCTGCAGCACATGCACTAGGAGTGTCAAATGAAGTTATTGCCGAGGGGTTAATTACTGCAACCTTAGATAGTAAATGGCGCATGCAAATTGAAGAGGTAAATGGCGTGCAGATCATTCATGATTATTACAATGCAAATCCAGAGAGCATGCAAGCGGCTCTAAAAACTCTCACGCTTCTAACTCAGGAAAGTGGCGGATCTAGCTGGGCAATTCTTGGAAAAATGCATGAATTGGGAGCTCTTGAGGTGCAGGGGCATCAAGGCGTGACCTCGTACTCGCGAGAGGCTGGAGTTGATCACTTAGTCGCAGTTGCTACCAACCTCTATCAGGATGATGGGAATCAATCTTTTACTGAAAATATGCAGCAACATAACTGTTTAAATGCCCAGGCTGTTTTAGAGTTAGTCAATAATGTTTCGGTTGGGGATGTGATTTTGTTAAAAGCCTCACGATCTGAAAGGTTTGAAGAGTTAGCAATTTTGATCAAAGACAAACTGAATGGGGTGAGTAAGTGAGAGGTATTTTACTTTCCGGCGCAATCTCAGCACTGTTTGCCTTTTTAGCTACTCCGGCATTAATAAAGATCTTGGCCAGAAAAGGTTATGGCCAAATAATTCGAGATGATGGCCCAACAACCCATCAAGTTAAACGTGGCACACCAACAATGGGTGGATTATCACTTATCGCAGCAGCAGTTGTTGGTTATTTTTCTAGTCATCTAATAACTGGCGTACCACCAACTACCTCAGCACTTCTAGTAATTGCTCTGATTTTGGGATTGGGCTTTGTTGGATTTTTAGATGATTGGTTAAAGGTTGCAAAACAAAGATCAATGGGTCTTAGTGCCAAACAAAAATTATTAGGACAAGCGATTGTGGCCGGATCATTTGCCTACGCAGGTTTGCAATTTCCTGACAAGAGTGGATTAACCCCAATCTCACTTAACCTATCTACTGTTAGAGACACATCAATTAAATTGGGTCTAGTTTTAGTAATTATTTGGGTGATCTTGATGGTACTTGGCACTAGTAATGGCGTGAATTTAACTGATGGGTTAGATGGATTAGCAACTGGCGCTGCTGTGATGGTCTTTACATCCTTTATCTTGATTGGTGTTTGGGAATTTGGTCAAAGTTGTGAGGTTTCACCGGGTCTTAAGTGTTACGAAGTAAGAGATCCATTAGATCTTGCAGTTCTTGCTGCGGCACTTGCGGGTGCTTGCGGTGGTTTCTTGTGGTGGAACGCCTCACCAGCAAAAATATTTATGGGAGATGTTGGTTCATTAGCGCTAGGTGGTGCAATAGCTGGAATCGCAATTACCTTAAGAACACAATTGCTACTGGTAATTTTAGGGTTTATCTTTGTTCTGATTACCGCATCAGTAATTTTACAGGTTGCCTATTTCAAAATCTCAGGCGGTAAACGTATTTTCAAGATGGCGCCATTGCAACATCACTTTGAATTAATGGGCTGGGGTGAAGTAACCATTGTGATCCGATTCTGGATCATCGCAAGCCTTGGCGTGGCAGCTGGCTTAGGTTTGTTCTATGCCCAATGGGTTGCCTCTTGATATGAGCTATGTATCAGAGTTAGCAGGGAAAAAATGTTTAGTAGTAGGAGCTGGAGTTACCGGTAGGGCAGTAGAAAAAGCATTAAAAAAGTTTGATGCCTTGCCTATTTTATTTGACGAGAAAGTTCAATTGGTTTCAGATGTGGTTAATCAGATTCCTGATCTAATTGATATGGCGGTGATCTCACCAGGCTGGCGCTTGGATCACCCAGTGATTGTGAAGTTAAAACAAGCAGGAGTAGTGATGATCAGTGAGGTTGATTTTGCTTGGAAGATTAAAGAAGTGCTTGCTCCCAAACAGAGATGGGTAGGACTAACTGGCACGAATGGTAAAACCACAACCATAAAAATGGTTGAGTCAATTTTTAAAAGCGCCAAAATAAATGGAGCAGCCTGTGGCAATGTCGGACAGACTGTTATTGAGTCAGTAATCCGTGATCAACCATATGAGTATCTGGCATTAGAGCTCTCATCTTTCCAAATCCAATGGAGTGATTTACCAAAATATGAGTCGGTAGCGATCTTGAATATTGCCGAAGACCACATTGATTGGCATGGAAGCTTCGACAGTTACGCAAGCGCAAAACTCAAGTTACTTAACCATGGTAAAAGATCAATTGTTAACAAATCCGATAAAGAGTTATTTAAGCGAGTAAGTGGTAATTCTGTCACCTGGTTTTCACTTGACACTCCATTACCTGGTGAACTTGGAGTAGTAGAAAACCTATTAGTAGACCGGGCCTTTTCACCCTCTTCGACTCAGGCACATGAGATCGCTGAACTTGTTGATGTTACGCCAACAGTGCCGCATAATGTTTTAAATGCTCTGGCCGCAGCAGCTATTGCACTCTCCTTAGATATTCCATACTCCGCTATTAAAGATGGGTTAAAGAACTTTTCGACAGACCATCACCGAATGGAGTTGGTATTACATAAAAATGAGATCAGTTGGATTGATGATTCCAAGGCAACAAATCCACATGCAGCCATTGCCTCTTTGCTCTCTTACTTTAATGTTATTTGGATTGCTGGTGGGCTAGCTAAAGGTGCGAGTATGGATGAATTGGTGCTTCGAGCCGCAAACCGAATCAAATCGGTAATTTTGATTGGACAGGATCGAGAGTTAATTGCCCAAGCGTTCCAAAAGCACTCACCTAATACCGAGATAATTCGGGTCGACCAGAAAAGTGATGGAAAACAGTTGATGATTGATGTCGTGAAGCAGGCACAACAGATGGCAAAAGCTGGGGACACAGTTTTATTGGCGCCGGCTTGTGCATCCATGGATCAATTTGATTCATATGTTGATCGCGGACAATCATTTTCTGATGCTGTGAAGGCGATGGTGTGAAGTGAGCAGAAATTTAACAGCCCAGAAAAGCTCACGGTTTTTGATCAGACCAGAACTGCCATATTACTTAATTATTTGGAGCACGGTATTTCTCTCAGCTTTAGGTCTAGTTATGGTTTTGTCCTCTTCAACCGTTACTTCATTGGAGGAGAATGGCAATGCTTACACATTATTTGTTCGACAGTTAAGTTTCCTCGGTCTTGGATCCTTTGCCTTTTACTGGGCTTTTCGAGTTCACGGCAGCGTATGGCCAAAGATGGCTCGCTACGGGTTGAGTATCTCTATCGTAATTCTATTACTGCCATTTATACCTGGATTGGGTAAGAACATAAATGGTAATCGAAGCTGGATTGAGATTGCAGGATTCACATTACAGCCATCAGAGATTGCAAAGTTTCTCTTAATTCTTTGGTGTGCATTTCAAATACGAAACGTGGGTGAGGTTGCTGGTAAGGGATCATCGGTGAAGTTACTTCTTCCCGGTTTAGCTCTAGTTGAATTACTGATAATTCTTGAACGAGATCTAGGAACTGCTCTTTTGCTTTTCATCATTTTCACCGGTATTTTGTTTGTATCTGGAGCACCATTCAAATATTTTGTTGGTATAGGTATATGCGGATTAATAGTGGGCGGTGCATTGGTATTAACTAGTACCTATCGAATGAATCGATTTGTGGCCCTATTTGATCCTTTTGATGAAAGGGTTTATAAGTTTGCCGGCTGGCAACCAGCCCATAGCATTATGGGTCTTGCTAGTGGTGGACTATGGGGAAGTGGACTTGGTGCAAGCAAGCAAAAGTGGGCAAATTTAGCAGAGGCACACACTGACTTTATTTTTTCAGTAATTGGCGAAGAGCTAGGTTTGCTTGGATCGCTATTGGTTTTAACACTTTATGCTGCATTAATCTATTCGATCTTAAGAGTTGCTTTAAAAACCAAAGATAACTTTTCAAGATATGCATGTGCCGGAATTGCCTGTTGGTTTATTGCTCAGATCACCATAAACATCGGTTCAGTTACCTCACTCTTGCCGGTAATAGGTGTGACCTTGCCACTTATTTCTTATGGTGGATCTTCCCTGCTCGCTAATTTAATTGCACTGGGTTATGTGTTGGGAGTAGCACGGCGGACACCAGAGATATCTGAAGGCATAAAGGCCAGTCGGATGCGAAAGGTGAGCCAGTGAGCACCAAAATAATATTTGCAGGTGGTGGTACTGCCGGACATGTTGAGCCAGCTCTTGCGGTGGCAACTTGGTTAAAAAACGCTAAACCCAATTGGGAGTTAACCTTTGTTGGCACAAAGAATGGATTAGAGAACCAGCTTGTGCCTAAAGCAGGTTTTGAATTAAGGCATATTCCCAAAGTTTTAATGCCAAGACAATTTACACCTGCCACTCTTATCTGGCCCGTTAAAATTGTTTTTGCTACTTTAAAAGCAATAAAAGTTTGCCGTGACGCTGATTTGGTAATTGGTTTTGGTGGGTATGCCTGCCCGCCGATTTATTTGGCTGCAGCACTATTGCGCAAACCTATATTTATACATGAAGCCAATGCGATTCCTGGTTGGGCAAACAGATTAGGAGCAGTTTTTGCTTCAGAGATATTCATTGCCTTCACCCGAACTCAAAAGAAGTTAGGAAGATGGCGCAGCGCGAAATTGAGTGGCATGCCAATCAGAGCTGAGATTATTGCTGCGGCAAATTTATCCCCGGATCAGTCCTCTCAAATCAAGAATGATCAGTTGGAAAAATGGAATCTTTCCAAAACTAAACCAACAATTCTTGTTTTTGGTGGGTCACAGGGCTCTCGACACATTAATGAAGCTATTTTACAATCGCTATCGGCTTTTACGGAGAAGGGTGTGCAGGTTGTTCACTCAGTTGGCCGAAGTAATGCACTTCCAACTTCAACTGAAAATTACCTACCACTTTCCTATATCGATGATATGTCCTCTGCCTACCATGCTGCAGATTTAATTATTGCAAGAAGTGGGGCGCTAACTTGTGCCGAGCTGGCGGCTGTTGGCAAATTCGCAATTTTAATTCCATTGCCAATTGGAAATGGTGAACAATCTGCCAATGCATTTGATCTGCAGGCAGCAGGAGCTGCGGAGCTGGTGGCAGATAACAAATTCAATGCTGACTGGCTGATTAGCAATTGGGATGAAATTTGGCGTAAGGCAAGTAGTTTTAAACCTGTTAATCAAGGTGAGTTTTCAGCAAGTGAAATAATCGGAAAGATGATTATTGATTGTGTAGAGGACAATAAATGAGCACTCAAACCAATTACTCTTTAACTGATCTTGCGAAGTTAAAGATTCACTTCATTGGAGTCGGTGGAGCAGGAATGAGTGGCATTGCCCGAATCATGCTGGCAAAAGGCTTTTCTATATCTGGTTCCGATAAAAGTGAGTCCGCCATGCTTACATCCTTAAAAGCACTGGGGGCTGAGATATTTATTGGACATGCATCCCAAAATCTAGGGGATGCTCAAATGGTGATTATCTCTTCGGCAATAAATGAGAGTAATGCAGAGTTGCTGGCTGCTAAAGCAAAGGGTCTACCAATTATTGCTAGAGCCACAGCACTTGCTTGGTTAATGTCGGAATCAACATCTGTAGCAATAGCAGGCACCCATGGAAAAACTACAACCACCGCGATGCTAACCGTTGCATTGCAATCGGCTGGTTTAGATCCCTCTTTTGCAATTGGCGGAACGATAAACACGGCAGGCACTAATGCCCATAGTGGTACTGGAACAATATTTGTGGCCGAGGCCGATGAGTCCGATGGTTCTTTTCTGGCTTATAAACCAACTGGTGCGATTGTCACCAATATTGAACTTGATCATGTTGATCATTTTCCAAATGAGGATGCGGTTTTCGCAGTTTTTGAACAATTTGTCAGCTCAATAAAGCAGGGAGGATTTTTAGTTGCCTGTGGTGATGATGCGGGTGTAAACAACCTTTTGAAGCGGATTAAGCGAACTGATTTGCAGATTTACCTCTATGGCAAGGGCACCAGTAATGATTTTAGAATCGATAAAATTCACTTAGCACCCAAAGGTTCATCATCTGTAGTTTCAAGCACTGGCCGCAAGGTAGGAGAGTTGAATTTAGCGGTAGCTGGTGAACACAATCTGCTTAATGGGTTAGCAGCTTTCGCCGCAGCAAGCGCGCTAGGAGCTGCAGAGACAAAGGTATTAGATGGTCTAGCTAGCTTTACCGGGACAAAACGTAGGTTTGAATTAAAGGGTGAGGTTGATGGAGTTAAGGTAATTGATGATTATGGTCATCATCCAACCGAGGTCAACGTGACTCTAACAACTGCTAAAAATTTAGCACAAGCTGGTCGGGTAATCGTTATTTTCCAGCCTCATAGATACTCTCGTACCGCTGCATTTGCCACACAATTTTCAACCTCCCTGGCGTTAGCAGATTTCACATATTTATTAGAGGTTTATGCTGCAAGTGAAAAACCGCTACCTGGTGTTTCATCGCTATTAATCGCAAAGGCAATGAATCCTCAACAGGTTAAGTTTGAGCCTTCTATGATTGAAGTGGTTAATGAAGTTGTAGCTATGGCTAAATCTGGCGATGTAATTTTGACCCTAGGCGCTGGGGATGTGAGCTCTTTGGGTGAACCTATTTTGCAAGCTTTAGCAAATCGTTAATCAACTTTATGTCAGGTAAGTTTAATAAAAGATTTAAGCGCTTAACAATTGCACTAACATTTCTAGTTGCAACCTCCTCATTGGCCTACCTGCTTGGTTGGTCATCGGTTTTGATGGTGAAAGAGGTCAAGATCGAGGGCAGTAGTGAAACCTCACTCCTGATAGGCACACTAAATAAGCAATCGATAGCCCCAACTGTTGGACAGCGATTAGCTCGGGTTAATGTTCGATCGATTGAGAGGGCTCTTTCAGAGTTAGATTGGTTAGACAATGCAGAGGTCTCTCGCAATTGGGTTAGAAGCAATATAAGTATTAAGGTCAGTGAGCGGGTGGCCATCGCTAGGGCTCTTACTAATCAAAACAGCATTGTTAATTTTGATAGCTCTGGCTTTTTATTTACCCCCACCTCAATAAATCAAAAGAAAAACCAGGCCGCACTTCCCCTTATTTCAAGTGCTAACAACGCCCAACAGGACCTTTCCGATGTGGCTCTGTTATTGCAACAAATCCCAGCTGATTTAGAGTATTTGATTGCTGACTTAGACCAAATTTCAATCACTAAAGCTGGCTATATTCTGATGAGTTCAGCAATCAATAATCGACCGGTACGGATTAACTGGGGCACAGTTGAGCAGATTGAGCAGAAGTTTGTAGTTCTGCTGGCCCTATTGAAATTGCCCGAAAATAAGGCAATTTCGCAGGTGGATTTATCACAGCCAGATGCACCAATTGTGAAATAAAACCCCTTAAAATAAATTGAGTTTTATAGATTTAATCAGATTATTTGCATGTAATTGATTGCAATATTTGGTGCACTAAATGTCGTGTCGGTGTTTGATTGCCTTGCCACTAATGCCTAGTTTTACGTAATCAGAAAAGCATAACTTTAACTCTCAACTTGAGATTTAGGGCTAGGGAAGAGGCAAAAAGTGGCAACACCGCAAAATTACTTAGCTGTTATCAAAGTTGTTGGTATCGGCGGCGGCGGCGTTAATGCTGTTAACCGAATGATTGATGTGGGTTTAAAAGGTGTTGAGTTCATTGCCATTAATACCGATGCACAAGCATTGTTAATGTCAGATGCAGATGTGAAATTAGATATTGGTAGAAAATTAACTAGAGGATTAGGTGCAGGTGCTGCTCCTGAAATTGGTCGTCAAGCAGCCTTAGATCATATTGATGAAATTGAAGAGGTTTTGCGTGGCGCAGATATGGTTTTTGTTACCGCAGGTGAAGGTGGCGGAACTGGTACTGGTGGCGCACCAATTGTTGCCAAAGTAGCTAAAGATCTAGGTGCACTTACAGTTGGTGTTGTTACTAAACCATTTACCTTTGAAGGAAAACGTAGAACTGCCCAGGCTGAAGAAGGAATTGAAAACTTAAGAAGTGAAGTTGACACTTTAATTGTAATTCCAAATGATCGTTTGTTAGCAATTTCAGATCGATCCATCTCAGCACTAGAAGCATTTAAAACAGCAGATCAGGTTTTGCTATCAGGTGTTCAAGGAATCACCGATTTGATCACTACACCTGGTTTAATCAATTTAGATTTTGCCGATGTAAAGAGTGTGATGGCAGGTGCCGGGTCAGCATTAATGGGAATCGGATCAGCTCGCGGGGAGGCTCGATCTATTCGTGCTGCTGAATTGGCAATCTCCAGTCCATTGCTAGAGGCATCAATTGATGGTGCACACGGTGTTCTCTTATCAATTGCCGGCGGATCAGATCTTGGATTGTTTGAAATTTCAGAGGCAGCTGAGTTGGTAGCCAAATCAGCACATCCTGATGCAAACATTATTTATGGAACTGTGATTGATGATGCCTTAGGTGATGAGGTCAGAGTGACTGTAATTGCTGCCGGTTTTGATGGTGGACAACCTAAGCGAATGGTGATGCCAGTAATTGATGCCGCCTCCTTAAGTGGTGAAGCAGATCCAATTGCTGCAAATGATCCGCTAGCTGTGGCACTTGATTTAAATGTTAATGAGGCTGAGCGCCCCCGAAAGCGCGTAACTTTTGAAGATCTAGTTGCAGAAGATGAGATCGATATCCCTGATTTCATGCGGTAGTAGCCGTTATGGCTCGACTGCTTTTCACCTCAAGAAAATTTGGTTCTCTAGCTGATCCATTACCGAATGAGAAGTTCTCTGATTTATCCAAATTAATTAGTAGACCGGTTGCAGTAATGCACCAAGTGCATGGCGATCAGGTAGTCGTAGTTGATGCTAATACAAAAACTCCAACTGCAGATGCCTTGGTTACAAGCAATAAAGAGATAGCACTTGCAGTCAGAGTTGCCGATTGTTTGCCCTTGCTTATGTACTCAGAAAATGTTGTTGCTGCGGTGCATGTAGGTAGAAAAGGTTTGGTCAATAAAATAGCTGTAAATACAGTAAACCAGATGCGAAAACTGGGCGCAGAAGAAATACAAGGTGTAGTAGGTCCTCATATTTGTGGTGATTGTTATGAGGTGGGGCCAGAGCTCTACGCACAAGTTAGCGCCGATCACCCAGCAACAGCGGCAAAAATTAATCACTTAAATTTGTATGCGGGGTTAGTTGAGCAATTAGCCGGTATTGCCCTGACCAATCTCAATCTTTGCACAAAGGAATTACCAGATTACTTTTCATATCGAGGTAATGCTGAAATTGGTAGGCAGGTCGGTGTGATTAGCTTATGAACCGAGCCGATGAGATTGCTAGTAATTTCTTGCAAGTTAAGGAGAAAATATCTGTAGCTGCGAAAGGATGTGGCCGAGATCTTGATCAACTAACCCTGATTGCAGTAACCAAGACATTTCCAACTACAGATCTAGAGATGCTTTACTCATTAGGAATCAGAGAGTTTGGCGAGAACCGTGATCAAGAGGCATCGGTAAAAGCAGCCCAACTTCCAAGTGATATCAATTGGCATTTTCAAGGTGGGATACAAAGCAATAAATTAAAATCAATCTGCTCATGGGCATCGGTTATTCACTCAGTTGATCAATATCGATACGCCCAGAAAATCTCGGAGTACTCATTAAATAAAACTATGAAGATATTTATACAAGTTTCCTTGGATAAGCCAGTTGAATCTCGGGGAGGGGTGGACCCTGAGAAATTAAATGATCTTGCAGGTCAAATCTCACTCCTGCCAAATATTTCAATAATGGGTGTAATGGCTGTTGCGCCAGTTGATCAACCAGCAGAGCCTGCCTTTGCCCAATTGCAGCAAATTCACCAAAGTTTTATCGCCTACTATAAAGATGCCAAATATCTCTCAGCCGGCATGAGTGGGGACTATGAAATGGCCATTTCGTATGGTGCGACACATCTGCGAATAGGCAGTTCAATACTCGGTAATCGCCCACCGATCAAATAGATTTAAGACATGGCTAGTGCATTTAAGCGGGTTGCTGGATACCTTGGTTTGATGGATGAGGACGAGGTAGATCACGGCAACAATCAACTAACGGAACGTGCACCTCGTTTGGTTAGATCAACTGCTAAACCAGTTGCTAAATCAAATGTTGAACTTTTGCCGCATGCTGAATCAAATAAAGTTATGGATCACATCATTTCTTTAACTCCGCGAACATATAGTGAGGCTCGATTAATTGGTGAGCATTATCGTCAAGGTAAACCTGTAATTATGAATTTAAGTGACATGGAAGAGAGTGAGCGTAAGCGGTTAGTAGATTTTGCATCCGGCTTAGTGTTCGGTCACCATGGCAGTATTGAAAGAGTTACTCCAAAAGTATTTTTGCTGACACCACCAAATGTTTCTGTCAGTGTTGAAGACAAAAACTCAGCAGCACAGGCAAGTTTCTTTAATCAAAGCTGATTTAGTCTTTATCTGATGTCCTCAATACAAAACGCAATTTACTGGCTACTAAACCTTTTTCTTCTTGCGCTGATTGGTCGATTGATTCTCGACTATATCCGTATATTCAAACCAGATTTTAGGCCAAGAGGTGTTGTGCTTGCCCTGGCAGAACTGATTTATTCAGTAACAGATAAGCCACTTAGTTATGTAAGACAATTTGTACCACCTTTAAGACTTGGTGGAATTTCACTAGATCTATCCTTTATCGTGGTTTTCTTTGTAGTTCAGTTGTTAATGCGACTAGTGATCGTCCTTTAGTTTTTTACTAGGTTAAGCCAAAGCCCTAATTCGTTTTCGCTATTACTCTCACCTGTTTGGTGATTAAATTTAGTAGCTAACACTTCAGCACTAATCTCCTCCATCGCGGAGGCAACTGCCTTTGCCACTTGCTCTGGAGCATTCCAGTTCACCGTGATTCGATCACTAACATCTAAGCCAATGCGTTTGCGCTCCTCTTGAATTGCGCGAATAACCTCACGAACCAAACCAGATTCAATCAGCTCTGGGGTTAAAGCCAAGTCCAGTGCCAAACTCTCACCAGCATGGGAGGCAACAGACCAGCCACTTCTTGGAGTTTCAGTTACCACCAAATCATCTATATCAATCTCAACAGATTTAGCACCATTGGCAAGGTTTACTGGTAATTCAAAGGCTTTGTGTTCTCTTAGATTCTTAACCATTTGGGAATGATTTGCGGAGGATATTGCTTTCGCTATTGCTTGAACATCTGCGCCAAATTTGTTGCCCAAAGTTCTAAAGTTTGCCTTCACGGAGATATCTACTAAATCTGCCTCGGCAACATGAATCCCATCAAGCTTTAAAATGTTTAATTCTTCAGCGATGTGAGTTTTAATCTCTTCAGAGATCTGCTCCCAGCCTGGGGCTGAGACTAAAGCGCGGGCTAATGGCTGGCGAATCTTTACGCCAGATTCAGCACGGGCTGATCTACCTAATTCAACTAACCGCCGAGAGAGAGCTACAGCAGTTGATAACTTCTCATCAATGAAACCTTTTTCTGCAACTGGGAAAGATGCCAAATGCACAGACTCAGCTTGATCGGGTTCGGCTACCTTGATTAAAGATTGCCAGACATGTTCTGAAATGAAAGGGACTAGAGGGGCCAGTAATAAAGTTAGATTTTTAAGACAAATATAAAGAGTGTTAAGAGCTACTTGATCGCCATCCCAAAATCTTCTACGTGACCGGCGAACGTACCAATTGGATAAATCATCAATGAAGGAAGAGAGTAATGCTCCTGCTTGTTGTGAATCAAAGCTCTCGAGTGCAACATCTACTCCAACAATTAGTTTATTTAACTCAGAAAGTATCCATTTATCCATCAGTGTCAGATCTTTGGAGAGCTGTGATACTGAAAAGTTAGCAGCGTTGGCGTATAAAGTGAAAAATGAGATGGTGTTCCAATAGGTTAAAAGTGTTTTTCGTACTACATCAGAGATCGCGTCATGACCTACCCGCCTTGCACTCCAAGGAGAGCCAGCTGCCAACATGTACCAACGGACTGCATCTGCGCCATGTTGATTCATCAAAGGCATCGGCTCTAATACATTCCCTAAATGCTTACTCATCTTGCGACCATCTTTATCAAGAATGTGTCCAAGACATAAGACTGTCTTATAAGAGGATTGATCAAAGACTAATGTTCCAATAGTCATCAAGGTGTAAAACCAACCACGAGTTTGATCAATCGCCTCACAGATAAAATCGGCCGGATATGCAGCTTTAAACTGTTCAACTGAGCCAGCTTGATGAGGATATCCCCACTGAGCAAACGGCATCGCACCAGAGTCATACCAGCAATCAATTACCTCAGGAATTCTCTGCATCATCTGCGAACATTCAGCGCAAGCAAATTTAATATCATCAACAAATGGTCGGTGTGGATCTAGATTGCTTAACTCTTGACCAGACAAATTACCTAATTCAGCAAGAGAGCCAATACAAATTTCATGTTTGTTCTCGCACCGCCAGATAGGCAAGGGAGTTCCCCAATAACGATTGCGAGAGATAGCCCAATCAATATTATTATTCAGCCAATCACCAAATCTGCCAGTTTTAATCGTCTCTGGATGCCAATTAGTTTTTGAATTCTCTCTGAGTAGTTCCTGTTTAATTGAAGTTGTTTTTACATACCAAGAAGGTTGTGCGTAATACATCAACGCGGTATGGCAACGCCAGCAGTGTGGGTATGAGTGTTCAAATTGTGAACTCTTAAACATTAAACCGCGGCTCTTTAAATCCTTGATTAATGCCTTATCTGCTTCTTTGAAAAAGACACCTCCAACTAGCGGCACTTCTTTCTGAAAATGTCCATCCGGATTAATTGGATTAACTACCGGCAGATTGTATTTTCTACAAACCTCTAGATCGTCAGCACCAAATGCGGGGGATTGGTGTACTAAACCCGTGCCATCTTCAACTGTCACATAATCGGCAAGGACTACAAAGTGGGCATCATTGATTTCAACAAAATCAAAAGGCCTAGTGTATTTCGTATGCTCAAGATCCTTACCTATGAAATTTGCAATAACTTTACGATCTTCACCAAGGACAGATGCCAACTCAGTGGCAACAACTAATCGCTCAACTTTTTCATCGATCGTAACTTCAATAACCTGGTACTCAACCTTAGGATTCACAGCAACAGCAGTATTGGAGACTAATGTCCATGGCGTGGTTGTCCAAACCAACAAGCTAGCCTTTAGTTCAGCTAACTTGCCAGAGGTGGCAGGAAACCTTACATACACCGATGGATCTTTTATAGTTTCATAGCCTTGTGCTAACTCATGATCTGATAAGCCAGTTCCACATCTTGGACAGTAAGGTGCTACGCGGTGATCTTGAACAAGTAGACCTTTCTTCCAAATTTGTTGCAGTGACCACCAAACACTCTCGATATATTCAGGTGACATAGTCCAATAAGCTTCATCAAAATCAACCCAGAAACCCATCCGCTTAGTCATGTCGGTGAATTCATCAACATGTCGTTGCACTGACTGGCGGCATTTATCGTTGAATGCAGCAACCCCAAATTTTTCGATGTCGGCTTTACCGGTAAAGCCCAGCTCCTTTTCAACTGCAATTTCAACTGGCAGACCATGACAATCCCAGCCGGCTTTACGGATTACCTGCTTACCCTTCATGGTTTGAAATCTTGGGAACAGATCCTTGAATACTCGAGCTTCAATGTGATGTGTTCCAGGTTTGCCATTTGCTGTTGGCGGACCTTCATAAAAACTCCACCGTGGAGCGCCATTTCGATTCTCTACTGATTTTTCAAAAATTTGATTTTGGGTCCAAAAATCTAGAATGCCCAACTCCATGGCAGGCAGATCGATTTGCGCAGATAAGGTATTAATCATGCGCTTCTTATTCATATCCACCCCGCATTCTAACGCGGGATCAAACCATTTCTTTGACTGATTATTGCTCACAGGGGTGGCGGTTGGTAATTAGTTGAGCCAAGCCATAACCTTTCCCCCTCCAGGGGGTATTGTGGCTATCAAGAAAAAATCAAAAAAATCATCTAGTAAGAGTGTCAAATCTTCGGTGAAGAAGGCTTTAAAAAAAGTAGCAAAGAAAGCTCAACCCAAAAAGGTTGCGCCGAAAAAAGCGGTGAAAAAAGCAGCCAAGCGTTCGCCAAACATTGTAAAACCCTCCTTAGCTAAAAAAACTAGTTTTAAAAAGGGCCCGGGAAAACCATTTCCAGCAAAACTTCAAACCTCTACTTCGGGTTCTTCCACAACTATTTCAGTTACCTCAACAATTCCCAATGCCAATGCGATGCCTGTTGTAGAAGAGCGTCGATTAGTTATGTTGCCACCGCCAAAGCCAGTTTTAAAATCAAAAAAAGCTGCGGCTTTAAAACCAATTAAAAGTGCGCCCGCACCATTAATAGTTCAATCTGGCGAGAATGCTTGGAGTGCTGCTGAGCTTAAAACTATAAAGGTTGAACTCTCGAAAGATTTGATTCGCTTAAGAAAAGAATTAGAAATTGCTGAAGCAGAAATGGAAGATCTTGTGGAGGCAGCAGGTGTTGGCGCAGGCGATGATCAAGCCGATGCCGGGGCTAAGACCTTCGAACGCGAACACGAAATGTCTTTGGTTTATAACGCGCGAGATATGGTGCAACAAACTGAACGTGCATTGGATCGAATCGAAAACAAGACTTATGGCAAGTGTGAAGAGTGTGGCAATTTTGTTGGCAAAGCGAGATTACAAGTATTTCCACGTGCAACACTTTGTATGGTCTGTAAGCAGAAAGAGGAACGACGCTGAACTTAATTCAGCGTAAATGGTTGGCGGTTACCGCTTTAATTGTATTTGCATTGGATTATGTAACTAAAACTTTAGCTCTTGAGTACTTATCCAGTCAGCCAAAACAGATTTTAGGAACATTCTTGCAATTAAAACTGGTATTCAACTCAGGCGCTGCCTTTAGCATTGCCAGTAGTGGCACAATATTTTTATCATCTTTTGCAATGATTGTCGCGGCATCAATTTTCTACTATGCAAGGAAAGTTACCTCAACTGGGTGGGCGGTAGCACTTGGCCTGGCTTTAGGGGGAATATTTGGAAATCTGACTGATCGTATCTTTAGAGATCCAGAGGCATTGCAAGGTGAGGTAGTTGATTGGATCCAACTTCCAAACTGGCCAGTCTTTAATGTTGCCGATATGGCAGTAGTTAGTGCTGCAATATTAGTTGCACTACTTAGTTGGCGAAACATTCCATTTAGTAAGAATAAGGATCCAAAGTGAGCGAACGCGAGCTTCGCAGTATTTCTATTCCAGAGGGTTTGAATCAAGAGCGGGTAGATGCCGCTCTTTCTAGACTGCTGGGGCTTTCTCGAAATGTAATTGTTGGTTTGATTGAATCTGGTGAAGTAACAACGGGCGGCAAGCCAGTTGGAAAATCTGATCGAGTTAGCTCTAATGATCAATTAGAGATTTTGCTTCCAGCAGCTAAAGCTGCAGCGAAATTGGTTGCAACCCCTGTAGATGGGTTAAAGGTTGTTTATGATGATGAGTACTTAATTGTTATCGATAAGCCGGTCGGAATTGCTGCGCATCCAAGCCCCGGCTGGCAAGGTGCAACAGTGGTTGGTGCGATTTTTGCTGCTGGTTATCAACTGGCAACCTCTGGCGCAGCTGAACGCCAAGGTGTAGTCCACCGATTAGATGTTGGAACTTCAGGATTGATGGTGGTTGCAAAAAATGAGATTGCATATGCAAATCTTAAGGATCAGTTCAGAAATAGAACCGTCACAAAGGTTTACCACGCATTAGCTCAAGGTCATTTAGATCCAACTGTTGGCACAATTGATGCACCGATAGATCGTCACCCAAGGGAAGATTATCGATTTGCAGTTGTAGCAGATGGAAAACCAAGTATTACTCACTACAAAACATTAGAGGTTTTTCCAGCGGTCACCTTGCTGGAGATTGAACTTGAAACTGGCCGCACACATCAAATTAGAGTTCATCTTTCTGCGCTGCATCATCCTCTAGTCGGAGATCTCACCTACGGCTCAGATCCAGCCTTAGCAAAACGTTTGAACATCTCAAGGCCTTGGCTGCATGCCAAACAACTTGGTTTTGATCACCCGGCAAATGGCCAGCGTCTTTCCTTCACCGCTGAGTACCCAGCCGATCTGACACGCTCATTAGAGGTACTTTCAGATATTTCCCGCTAGAAATATCGCTCAGTAGTAATCTCGCCACCCATGCCTAATTCAACCGAAGCCTCAAAAACCACCGAGAGTTTCGTGCATCTTCATGTGCACACCGAATACTCGATGCTCGATGGTGCTGCAAAAATTTCTGAGTTAGTCGCTGAGGTTGCAAGGCAAGAGATGCCAGCAATTGCGATCACAGATCACGGAAATGTCTTTGGTGCTTTTGAATTTCACAAATTAGCTAAGGCGGCTGGGGTAAAACCAATTATCGGAATTGAAGCTTACGTTGCACCCGAGTCCAGATTTGATAAACGAAGAGTCAAATGGGCTGAAGGTGGGGAGGATGATGTTTCTGGTGGCGGTGCATATACCCACATGACTCTGCTGGCTGAGAATAATCAGGGCTTATCTAATCTATTCAAGCTCTCATCATTGGCATCGCTAGAAGGTTTTTACTACAAGCCGCGAATGGATCAAGAGTTACTAGCAAAGTATTCGAAGGGAATTATCGCAACCACTGGTTGCCCAGGGGGTGAAATACAAACTCGCTTGCGAATGGGTGCCTATAAAGAAGCGGTAAATGCCGCATCGAAAATGAGGGATATTTTTGGTGTCGATAACTATTTTCTTGAGATTATGGATCACTCAATTGATATTGAAAAACGGGTGCTAAGTGATCTGATAAAACTTGGCAAGGAACTTAACTTACCGATGCTGGCTACTAACGACTTGCATTACACCCACCATAAAGATGCAGCCGCACATGAAGTAATGCTGTGCATACAATCGGGCTCGACCCTGGCTGATCCAAAACGATTTAAATTTGATAACTCTGAGTTTTACTTAAAAACTGCCGAACAGATGCGACAACTGTTTAAGGATTTCCCACAAGCCTGCGATAACACACTTCTAATTGCTCAACGTTGTGAGACCACAATGCGCGAAGGAGAGAATCTATTGCCTCAATTCCCAGTTCCAGCTGGGGAGAGTGAGGATAGTTGGTTGATTAAAGAAGCAAATAAAGGTTTAGCTAAAAAGTTAAATGGCCAGATAAGTGCTGAATACCAGGAGCGACTTAACTTTGAGTTAGAGGTAATGATAAAAATGGGATTTCCTGGCTACTTCTTGGTGGTGGCTGATCTTTGTAATCATGCACGCAAGGTTGGCATTCGAGTTGGTCCAGGTAGAGGATCAGCGGCAGGTTCCTTAGTCTCTTATGCATTGGGCATTACCGGTTTAGATCCAATTGAGTTTGGATTATTGTTTGAAAGATTCTTAAATCCAGAACGTATCTCAATGCCAGATATTGATTTAGACTTTGATGAAAGACGGCGCTCAGAAATGATCGCATATGCAACTGGTAAGTATGGTGATGACCGAGTAGCACAGATCATTACCTACGGAACTATTAAGTCGAAGCAAGCGATTAAAGATTCCACCCGGGTATTGGGCTTTCCCTATGCCTTGGGTGAGCGCTTAACCAAATCACTACCGCCTTCAGTAATGGGCAAGGACATATCTTTAGGTGGAATTTTTAATATGGATGATGAGAGATATGGCGAAGCTTCTGAATTTCGTAATCTCTACGAAGCAGATCCAGATTCCAAGCGAATTGTAGATACCGCACTAGGAATTGAAGGGTTAAAAAGGCAGTGGGGAGTTCATGCTGCTGGAGTGATTCTTAGTAAGGAACCTTTACTGGATGTAATACCAATTCATCGTCGTGAGGCTGATGGTGCAATTATCACCCAGTTTGATATGGGAGCTTGCGAGGCTACCGGTTTGCTTAAAATGGATTTTCTGGGACTTCGAAATTTATCCGTTCTCGATGATTGTTTGATTAATATTGAGAAAAATTTGGGCAAAACTGTTGTACTAGAAACATTGCCATTGAAGGATCAAAAAACCTTTGATCTATTGTCAAAAGGAGACACTCTTGGTGTATTCCAATTAGATAGTGCGCCAATTCGATCACTCTTAAGATCTATGGCCCCAGATAGTTTTGAAGATATTGCTGCAGTTATTGCGTTATATCGACCAGGACCGATGGGGGAGGATTCACACAATAAGTATGCAGATTACAAAAATGGTCGCAAGGTACCGGTAGCTATTCATCCTGAGTTAGATAAGCCGTTAAATGAGATTCTAAAAGATACCTATGGATTAATTGTTTACCAGGAACAGGTGCTGGCAATCGCACGTAAGGTAGCCGGCTTCACACTTGGTAGAGCTGATTTATTGCGAAAAGCGATGGGTAAAAAGGATAAAAAGATTCTTGATAAAGAAAGAGTTCACTTTGAAGATGGCATGAAAACTAATGGTTTCTCAGAGGATGCAATTGAAAAACTTTGGCAAACCCTGATCCCATTTTCTGATTATGCATTTAATAGAGCACACAGTGCTGGGTATGGCCTCCTTTCATTTTGGACTGCGTATTTGAAAGCCAATTATCCAACTGAATATATGGCGGCACTGCTTACTAGCGTGCGAGATGACAAGGATAAGAGCGCTCTGTACCTAAATGAGTGTCGTCGAATGGGAATTAAGGTTTTACCTCCAGATGTGAATGAATCTGATTCTGGCTATACCCCGCGGGGCAGCGATATCCGTTTTGGTCTGACTGCAATTAGAAATGTGGGAGAGAATGTTGTTGCCTCAATTATTGAAAATCGAAAGAGCAAGGGTAAGTATTTAAGCTTTGGCGATTTCTTAGTAAAGGTTGATTCTCATGTGTGCAATAAGAAGACAATCGAATCGCTGATTAAAGCTGGCGCTTTTGATTCGCTAAGCCACACCCGGCGCGGGTTAATGATGGTCTTCCTGGAGGCTTTGGATGCAGTTACTGAAAGTAAACGTGCAGAGGCAATTGGGCAGTTTGATTTATTTGGCTCAGAGAATTCAGGATCAAGTGTTAGCGGAGTAGATCTTGATATTCCCAATAGCGAGTGGGAAAAAATGATGCTACTTACTTATGAAAGAGAGATGTTAGGTTTGTATGTATCTGACCATCCTCTACTAGGTGTAGAACACATTCTTAGATCTGTTGCAGACTTTTCAATTAGCCAGTTATCTGAAGCACCCCATGATCAAATAGTTAACATCGGTGGATTGATAACACAGATTCAGCGAAAGGTTTCTAAACAAGGAACGCCTTGGGCAATTGTGACGGTGGAGGATTTAGAGGGAGCAGTTGATGTTCTCTTCTTCTCTAACTCGTACGCAACTCATGGCGTAAATCTGCTTGAAGATCGTATTGTTGCCATTCGGGGTCGAGTCGATAAACGAGAAGAGCCACCTAGAATTTCAGCTCTGGATTTAACATTGCCAGATTTAAAGCAGGTGCCAACTGGTCCATTGATTATTTCTATGGAGGCTTCACGGTGCACGCCACCAGTAATCGATCGAATGAGTGAGATTTTAAAATCACATCCTGGAGCCAGAGAGGTGCATTTGAGATTAATCGATGGTGAGAAAAGAACAATTCTAAAATTAGATGAGGCCTTAAAAGTAACATCTTCACCAGGGTTAAGTGCAGATCTAAAAACAGTTCTAGGACCAGATTGCTTAGTGGTGTGAAAGTAAAATGAAGCCTCTTGAGTTTTTACCGGCTGTAGATATTAAATCTGGCCAAATAACTCAAACAATCGATATTGCTGAAAATTATTACAAGGGTTCGCCGCAGCAAGTAATTGAGTCATTTACTTCAGCTGGATGTAAATGGATTCATCTAGTTGATTTAGATGCAGCTTATTCCACTGGAAGTAATTTTGATCTGATCTCTAATTTGATTAACTCAGCAGGGGTAGATACCCAATTATCAGGGGGAATAGCCAATCAAGAGATTCTTAATTTGTCTTTGACCACGAGTGCAAAATGGATCAATCTGTCCACATCAGCACTATTGAATATGGATTGGGTTGAATCAATTCTAGAAACACACTCAAATCGGGTTTGTATCTCACTAGATGTTGCTGATGAGGTGTTAACTGCAAGAGGAAGTGGGGTAGTTGTTGGGGATCTTTGGGAGAGTTTAAGCAAATTGGAAGCTGCTGGATGCAAAAGGTATGTAGTAACGGAAAATACAAGTGATGGAACAATGATTGGACCAAACTTTAACTTACTGGCAAAAATCCAGCAGAAGAGTTCATCCTCAATTGTTTCAAGTGGTGGAGTAGGAGCGCTCTCTGATTTAGCAAAGTTGCGTCAGATCGGAATCGATGGCGTAGTGGTAGGAAAGGCGTTATACGCAGGTCAAATCAACCTCATTGAAGCCTTAGATACTTGCTATAAGTAAGCGGCGCCAGCTGCTGGCTAATTACGGCAGAATAGGCAAGTGGAAGAGACAGATTTATCATTGGATAAGTTTCGCGAGTATGCGCGCAACTTTAATGTAATCCCCGTATCAAGGAAAATCATTGATAAAAACCAAACTCCATTATCTATCTATAGCAAACTAACAAACCATAGATCTGGAACTTTTTTACTTGAATCAGCTGAGTCAGGTATATGGGCTCGATACTCGTTTATTGGCGTCAATAGCCAAGCCACTTTAACTGAAGCAAATGGATTGGCCACTTGGGTAGGTGTAATGCCAGCTGGAGCTCCAACAGATATTTATCCTCTTGATGCGCTGAGAATTTCTACTGCACATTTAAAGTCACCAAAGATGGAGGGTTTACCGCCACTTACCGGTGGGCTAGTGGGTTATTTAAGTTATGAAATTGTTCGCCGGCTTGAAAAGTTGGCAAATCATTCTAAAAAAGATGTTGCAATTCCGGAAATAGCGATGATGCTCACCTCTGATTTAGCAGTTTTTGATCATCATCTAGGTGAGATTACTTTGATAGCAAACGCCATAAATTGGGATGGCAGTTCTGAGCGAGTGGATTTGGCATACCAAACAGCTATAGAGCGATTAAATAAAATGGAGGAAGATTTAACAAAGCCGAGCCAGGATCAGTATTTAGATCTGCAAAGCCGTAAGTCACCGGAGTTTGATCGAAATACAACTGATGAGAGCTACATCGCCAAGGTTAAATTAATTAAAGAGGAGATCAAATCTGGCGAGGCGTTCCAGGTTGTTTTGTCACAGCGATTTTCCATGCCAGCGTTAGCTGAACCCTTTGATCTATATCGAGTATTACGTGAACAAAACCCAAGTCCATATATGTATCTATTTCGGTTCAACGATGGTTTATCAATTGTGGGATCAAGCCCAGAGGCTTTGGTTAAGGTGACCGGTGATGATGTAGTAATTCATCCAATCGCAGGAACTAGAGCGCGGGGAATAGATAGCCAGCAGGATCAGGTCATCGCCGATGAACTTCTAAAAGATCCTAAGGAACGGGCTGAGCATTTGATGTTAGTTGATTTAGGCAGAAATGATTTGGGCAGAGTTTGTAAGCCAGGGTCAGTTGAAGTAACTCAATTTATGCAGATTGAAAAGTATTCTCATGTAATGCATATTGTTTCCACAGTTGTAGGAAAACTGTTACCAAAAACCTCACCGATTGAAGCTTTGTTCTCAGTATTTCCAGCTGGCACATTATCTGGTGCCCCAAAACCTAGAGCGATGGAAATAATTGAAGAGCATGAACCAACTAGACGTGGCGTTTATGGGGGAACAATTGGTTACCTTGATTTCACAGGAAACATAGATGCCTGCATTGCAATTAGAACTGCAGTGATAAAAGATGGAATTGCTTATGTACAAGCCGGCGCTGGAATTGTTGCCGATTCAGATCCAGCATCTGAAAACCAAGAGTGTATTAATAAAGCTGCTGCAGTCTTGGGAGCCATCGCTACGGCAAATGCTATGGCTGGTGCAAAATGAGAGAGTCGGTCGTTGGAAGTTTAATCATCATTGTCGTAGCTGGGTTTTTGATTTTTCGTTTAAGTAAGCGAGGAGCGATGAATAAGTATGATAAAAAACCCCGGAGTAAATGGAACTCGTTATCGGAGGGAGTAGACCCAACTGATGAGTGATTCAAATGTTTTAAAATTAATTATTGAAGGTGTTCTAGAGGATGTTGAAAAAAGAGTTGTGCCAATAAGCCAATTACGTGAACAGATTGAAAACGCACCGCCATTAAGAGGAGCTTATAAATCTTTGAATCAGCCTGGGATGCGATTGATAGCGGAGGTAAAGCGATCTTCACCTAGTAAAGGGGAGTTAGCTGCGATTCCTGATCCTCAGTTGCTTGCGGAAAAGTATCAAGAGGGAGGAGCAGACCTGATAAGTGTTTTAACTGAAGAGCGCAGATTTAAAGGAAGTATTGCCGATTTGATCTCCGTTAGATCTGCAATAGACCTTCCAGTATTACGAAAGGATTTTATAGTTACTGAATTTCAGGTTTTTGAGTCACGTATTTTGGGCGCTGATTTGATTCTGCTAATTGTGGCTGGTCTTTCAAACTCTCAATTAAAAGATTTCTACCAGCTATCAACAGAGTTAGGGATGGATGTATTAGTTGAAATCCATGACATGGATGAAGCGGAAAAAGCCATAGAAATTGGTGCGAGAATTATTGGCGTTAATTCAAGAAACCTTAAGACATTAGAGGTTAGTGAGAAGGTCTTTGAGTCAATTCTCCCCGAATTGCCTAAAGATCTTATAAAAGTAGCTGAATCTGGAATTAGTACTCGCAAGCAGGTTGCATTAGTTGAGAGATTAGGCGCAAATGCGGTTTTGATTGGCGAGAGCTTAGTAAAAGCAGGTAATCCAGTTCATACGATTAAAGAACTTCTAAACCGGTAGGGAGCCAATAAACTACAACTATGGCAACTGGTAAAAAAACTGACGATTTAGATTCAAATGTAACTGGACATTTTGGTCCTTACGGCGGCCGATTTGTTCCCGAGGCATTAATTGCTGCCTTAGATGAGTTATCAGCTGCTCATATATCAGCGCAGGCAGATCCAAAGTTTCAAGCCGAGTTAACAGAGCTTCATAAAACTTATAGCGGTCGTCCAAGTATTTTGACCGATGCTAAGAGATTTGCTGAGTATGCAGGTGGGGCACGAATACTTTTGAAACGTGAAGATCTAAACCATACGGGTAGTCATAAAATTAATAACGTTTTAGGGCAGGCTCTATTAACAAAACGTATGGGTAAAAAACGAATCATTGCCGAAACTGGCGCTGGCCAACATGGTGTTGCCTCAGCAACTGCAGCAGCATTATTTGGTCTTGAGTGTGTTGTCTATATGGGAGAGGCTGATACAAAAAGGCAAGCTTTAAATGTTGCCAGAATGAAGCTTCTGGGTGCAACAGTGGTTCCTGTTACTCAAGGATCTAAAACATTGAAAGATGCAATCAACGAGGCAATGCGTGATTGGGTTACTAATGTTTCAACGACTCATTACTTACTCGGTACTGTCGCTGGTCCGCATCCGTTTCCAACGATGGTCAGGGATTTTCAAAGAATTATTGGCGTAGAAGCTAGGGAGCAAGTGTTAGCCCTAACCGGCAAACTTCCTGATGCTGTTTTAGCCTGCGTTGGCGGCGGTTCAAATGCAATTGGAATATTCCACCCATTCATTGATGACAAGTCCGTGCGATTAATTGGTTTAGAAGCTGGCGGTAAAGGAATAGAAACAGGGTTGCATGCGTCAACAATTTCTGGCGGTAAGCCTGGCGTTCTCCACGGTACTCGTTCTTATGTTCTGCAAGATTCCGATGGACAAACGATTGAATCACATTCAATCTCAGCTGGCTTGGATTACCCCGGTGTAGGGCCTGAGCACGCATATCTCAATGACATTGGTAGAGCCGAGTACCGTTCTATAACAGATGATCAAGCAATGTATGCCTTCTCTTTGTTATGCAAGTCAGAAGGAATCATTCCGGCAATTGAAACTGCCCATGCGTTGGCAGGAGCGTTAGAAATAGGTAATGAATTAGGAAAAGAAGCCACAATTTTGATTAACTTGTCGGGTCGTGGCGATAAGGATGTGCAAACAGCAGCTGAATACTTTGGACTACCTAGTTAATGAGTACCACCTTAGAAAAAATGTTTGCAAAAGCTAAAACAGAAAATCGTGCAGCATTAATTGGTTATCTCCCGGCAGGTTATCCTGACCAAAAGAGTTCTGTAAAAATTATAAAAAGCATGATCGACGGTGGTGTCGATGCAATTGAAATTGGCTACCCATACTCAGATCCAGTTATGGATGGCCCGGTGATTCAGGCTGCTTCAGAAGAGGCAATAAAAAATGGAGCAGGAGCTAAAGAAGTTTTTGAACTGCTTCGAATTACTGCGCAACATAAGGTGCCTGCAATGATTATGAGTTACTGGAGCCCGATCGAAAAATACGGTTGTGCAAATTTTGCCCAAATGGTTGCCAAAATGGGAGGTAGTGGCGTCATTACTCCTGATCTAACGGTGGAGGAATCAGCAGATTGGCATCGAGAGTCAATCAAGAATTCTATTGACAGTATTTATGTTGTAGCACCCAGTACTACTGATGAGCGGTTGTCCAAAGTCACTGCCAACTGTTCAGGCTTTATCTACGCAGCAAGCTTGATGGGGGTTACTGGAACTCGTGATGCAGTCTCAGGAAACGCTAAGTCACTTGTTGAGCGCATTAGAAAAGTTAGTAATACACCAGTTGCAGTAGGTTTGGGAGTTTCTACTAAGGAGCAAGCGCGAGAAGTGGCAAAGTATGCAGATGGAGTTATTGTTGGCTCTGCCTTTATTAAGATAGTTCAAGAACATGGTTCTGGTAGAAGTGGCTTGAAAAAGATTAAGCAATTAGCAAAATCTTTATCTGAAGGAGTTCGTGATGCAAGATAAGTTTAAACTTTATCAACCTTGGTTGACTTTACTTGCGCGCCTGGGTCTAGGCGGTGTTTTGCTGGCCGCTGGTGGATTGAAGATTGGTAACTTACAAAAATCTGCGATGTCAGTTCGGGCTTATGAAATGCTGCCAGTTGGTTTAGCAAATTTTCTAGGTTTTGTCCTGCCATGGATTGAAATTGGAATGGGCTTACTACTAATTGTTGGAGTAGCTGTTTCGATCGTTGGTTTGTTAGGTGCATTAACTATGCTGGCATTTGTTGTCGCAATTGCACAGGCTTGGGCTCGAGGCCTGAGTATTGACTGTGGGTGTTTCGGTGGTGGCGGTGAAATTGCTCCGGAAGAGACTAAGTATCTATCGACCATACTCAGAGATATAGGATTCCTGTTATTGGGTGTTTACCTTTATTATTTTCCAAAGGGTAAATTTGGATTAGACAAATAAGGAGTGGTGATGGGATCGAATTCTTCTGGTGATAAAGGAACTCGCAATCTGGTGATTGGAATGATTTCTTTCATCGTTGTAGTGGGCGTTGTTTTTTCTTTGATTAGCAACAGATCTAGTTCTACCGCCGCCGTGCCAGCAACTGTCTCAGAGGCAGATGGTTATGGAATTGTGTTGAACCCAGAAAGTACTCCGACAATAGATGTTTATGTCGACTATCAATGCGTAGCCTGTAAATATTTCGAAATTATTAACGGTGGATATTTAAATGAGGTCATTGCTCAGAAAAAAGCCAAGGTAGTAGTTCATCCATTGAGTTTCATTGGACCAGAATCAGTTCTTGCAGCTAATGCTGTGGCGTGCGCAGCTGATGAAAATGAGTTTGTTGATATGAATCTAGCCTTATTCCAAAACCAAGCTGACCAGAGTAATACTGGCAAATGGTCCAAGGAGTATTTAGCTCAATTGGGTAAGTCAATTGGAATTACCTCATCCAATTTTGAATCCTGCGTTAACGAGGGTAAGTATGTTAGGTGGACCAGCAATGTCGCCACCGCCTCAGGAAAAGCAGATGTGAATTCAACGCCAACAGTGTTTGTAAATGGCAAAGCTTTGGATAGAGAAGCAGGTGAGTATGGTGATTTGGCTAAATTTAGAGCCGCACTTGCCGCTGGCGGCGTTAAATAGTTTTGTAATAATTTAATGCAGCTTTTACTTCCAAGCCCTACCCAATCTTCATTTTCGGTTGGTCCGTTAACTATCTATTTCTATGCTTTGTGCATACTAATTGGTATAGCAACTGCAATTTGGTTAGGACAAAGGCGTTATGCAAGTCTGGGTGGAAATTCTGATGATGTTTCAGAGGTTGCAATTTGGGCTGTGCCATTTGGAATTATTGGCGGCCGCATTTATCACGTTTTAACATCACCAGAGCAATATTTTGGCGCTAATGGAGATCCAGTTGATGCACTTCGAATTTGGGAGGGTGGATTAGGTATTTGGGGTGCCATTTCATTTGGGGCATTCGGTGCCTATCTTTACTTTAAGACTCACAAAACTTCTTTAAGCTTTGCCCAGTTGTTAGATTGTTTAGCTCCTGGCGTTGTTCTTGCACAAGCAATTGGCAGAGTTGGCAATTATTTCAACCAAGAGCTTTTTGGCAGACCAACCTCCCTGCCTTGGGGTTTAGAAATTGACCCACTCAAGCGACCTGTCGGATACGAATCATTTGAAACATTCCATCCAACATTTTTATACGAGTTAATTTGGTGTGTTTTGGTGGCTTATCTTTTGATTAAGTTGCCAGGCATGTTGAAGAGATTTGCTTCAAGAAGTGGCGATGTATTTGCTCTATATGTGCTGGGTTACACCATTGGCAGATTATGGATTGAAGCGCTCCGAATTGATGAGGCGAACTTGATACTAGGCCTTCGCTTGAATATTTGGGTTAGTTTGATTGTAATTATCTCTTCATTTGCTTACCTTGTAAGAAGTAAGGGCCGTGGCAATGCTAAAGAAAAGACGGTAGCAAGTTAGTATTTAGGAATGGGTTTAGAAGAGGTTCAAGCTCGAAATTTAGAGCATCGAGCAAATAAGGCTGGCTGGCTTCGTGCAGCAGTGCTGGGATCAAATGATGGCTTGGTTTCAACGGCAAGTTTGATGATTGGTTTTGCCGCCGCAGATAAAGGCGATTTCTTAATTACTGCCGGGTTAGCAGGAATAGCTGCTGGTTCAATGTCTATGGCAGTAGGAGAGTATGTGTCAGTTAAATCCCAAAATGATATTGAAAAATCTGATCGTGAAATAGAAATCAAACAGTTAGAAATGGATCCTGAAGGCGAGTTTGATGAATTGATGGATATCTACATCAAGAGAGGATTAACAGAGGAGCTAGCACGTCAAGTTGTTACCGCTATGCATAAGCATGATGCACTTGATGCTCACCTTAGAGATGAACTCGGACATTTTGATCACACCAGGGCTAGACCAGTTCAAGCCGGTATTGCATCTGCGATTGCATTTACAGCCGGAGGATTAGTGCCATTAATCGGCGCATTACTTTCCTCTGTAAATCAAGTTAGTTTTGTTTTAGTCTTCACTGCTTTTGGTTTGATTGCAGCCGGGTATATATCGGCAAAGATTGCTGCTGCGCCATTGCCTAGAACCATACTTCGAATATTTGCTGGCGGGGCCTTGGGGGTTGCAATTACAGCTGGAATTGGATGGCTGGTAGGACTGACCGGGGTCTAACTCTCCTGCTACCCTTTGCCTGCAGGTTTATTTAAAGTTGGGCCATTGTCGTCCCGACCCTTACTGGGAGCGACTAATTTCATTGCAATCACAATCTAGTTTTTCTGCCATGCCAAGCGCTCTTGGCCTGTATGACCCTGCCAATGAGCATGATGCATGCGGTGTGGCTATGGTGGCAACACTTAACAAAATACAATCACATGAAATTGTTAGTAAGGCGTTAACTGCACTTCGCAATTTAGAGCATCGAGGCGCATCAGGTGCTGAACCAGATAGTGGTGACGGTGCTGGAATTCTCATTCAGGTGCCGGACAAATTTTATCGATCAGTTGTTTCATTTGAACTGCCTAAAGTTGGCAGCTATGCAACTGGAATCTTTTTTGTTCAAAAAAATAATCCTTTAAATAACGAGAAAATCAATCAGATTGCAGCTGAGGAGGGTTTATCAATTATCGGCTGGCGTGATATGCCTATTAACTCAAGCTCTATTGGTAAAACTGCACTTTCAGTGATGCCAGATTTCAAGCAAGTTTTTCTCACTGGCTTAAATGATGAAAGAGATATTGTCTTAGAAAGAATGGCTTTTTGCTTCCGAAAAAGAATTGAACACACCATGCCAATTTACATATCCTCACTTTCTTCTCGCACAATTGTTTATAAGGGAATGCTAACTACAGGTCAGTTAGAGGAGTTTTTCCCAGATTTATCAAACCCGTTGGTTGAATCGGCAATGGCGCTTGTGCATTCAAGATTTTCAACCAACACATTTCCTTCCTGGCCACTTGCACATCCATATCGATATATAGCTCATAACGGAGAGATTAATACGGTAAAGGGAAATCGAAATTGGATGAGAGCTAGAGAAACTCTGCTGGAGAGTGATTTAATTCCCGGCGATCTAAAGCGACTGTTTCCGATTGTGGAAAATTCCGGTAGCGATTCCGCTTCATTCGATGAGGTTCTAGAGCTCTTGTATTTAGGTGGCAGAAGCTTGCCCCATTCGGTTTTAATGATGATTCCAGAGGCTTGGGAAAATCATAGAACTATGTCGAAGGCAAGAAAAGATTTTTACTCTTTTCATTCATCACTTATGGAGCCATGGGATGGACCAGCTTGCGTGACCTTTACCGATGGAAAACAGGTTGGTGCAGTACTGGATCGAAATGGTTTGAGACCTTCTAGATTCTGGGTAACAGATGATGGATTAGTTGTATTGGCAAGTGAGGTGGGTGTTTTGGATTTCAAACCAGAATCCATTATTAGAAAAGGTCGACTGCAGCCTGGAAAAATGTTCTTAGTAGACATTGAAGAGGGACGCATCATCGAAGATGATGAGATTAAAGAAAATCTTGCTAATGCTTCTCCATACTCAGATTGGCTTCATGCTGGCTTGGTTAGATTAAGTGACTTACCAGCCCGTGAACATATTGTTTATCCGCACTCATCTGTGGTTAGACGGCAACGTGCTTTTGGATACACCGAGGAGGAAATTCGATTAATCATCACTCCGATGGCAAAAAACGGTGCTGAACCATTAGGTTCAATGGGCACAGATACTCCGATCGCTGCTCTATCGCAAAAGCCAAGACTTCTCTTCGATTATTTCGCTCAACTCTTCGCGCAGGTTACAAATCCTCCACTAGATGCAATACGCGAGGAATTAGTTACATCATTGGGAGGTTCGATCGGCCCAGAGCACAATTTGCTTGACCCAGGACCAGCATCTTGTCGGCAGATCTCTTTGCAGTTTCCAGTAATAGATAATGATGAATTAGCAAAAATTATTCACGTTAATGCTGATGGAGATCAACCAGGTTTTGCAACCCATGTTGTTCGTGGTTTATTTCCGATCGCTGGCGGTGGAAAATCATTAGTTGCAAAAATTGAAGAGATAAGAGCGGAAGTCTCAGCTGCGATAGAGAGTGGAGCAAGAATAATTGTTTTATCTGATCGAGATGGTGATGCTGAGAATGCTCCTATTCCTTCTCTACTTCTTACATCTGCCGTCCACCATCACTTAATCAGAGAAAAAACACGGACCAAAGTGGGTCTAGTTGTTGAAAGTGGTGAGGTTAGAGAGGTTCACCATGTGGCACTTCTTATTGGATTTGGCGCAGCCGCAGTAAATCCTTACCTTGCAATGGAAAGTGCGGAGGATTTAGTTCGACAGGGTGTTGTTACTGGTATTACACCAGAGAAAGCAGTTCGAAATTTAATTAAATCTCTTGGAAAAGGTGTTTTAAAAGTCATGTCCAAAATGGGTGTTTCGACAATTGCTTCCTACACCGGAGCACAGGTTTTTGAAGCGATTGGCCTATCAAAAGAGGTGGTTGATGAATATTTCGTCGGCGCTACCTCAAGATTAGGTGGAATTGGAATCGACATCATCGCCCAAGAAACAATTAAACGCCACCATGTTGCTTATCCGCCTGGTGGTGAGATTCCAGGGTCGAAGAAACTACAGATCGGCGGGGAGTATCAGTGGCGTCGCGATGGTGAACCACATTTGTTTGATCCAGAGACCGTATTCACCTTGCAGCATGCGACAAGATCAAAACGTTTTGATGTGTTCAAACGCTATACAAATAGAGTAGATGAGCAGTCTCGTAGATTGATGACTCTTCGGGGTCTATTTCAATTTAAAGAGGGAATCAGACAGCCAATACCAATTGATCAAGTTGAACCAGCGAGTGAAATTCTTAAAAGATTTGCAACTGGAGCAATGTCATACGGTTCCATATCGCAAGAAGCCCATGAAACCTTGGCAATTGCTATGAATCGAATCGGTGGTAAATCAAATACTGGTGAAGGTGGAGAAGATCCAGCCCGAAACAAACCTGATGCGAACGGAGATTTACGTCGCTCAGCAATCAAGCAAGTAGCTAGTGGCAGATTTGGTGTGACGAGTGAATATTTAGTTAATGCAGATGACATACAGATCAAGATGGCGCAGGGGGCTAAACCAGGTGAAGGTGGTCAATTACCAGGTAACAAGGTTTATCCGTGGATTGCAAAGGTGCGTTACTCAACACCTGGTGTTGGTCTAATTTCACCACCACCACATCACGACATTTACTCAATTGAAGATTTAGCACAATTAATTCATGATCTGAAAAACGCGAACAACCAAGCTCGAATCCATGTTAAGTTGGTTGCAGAGGTTGGAGTAGGAACGGTCGCAGCCGGAGTAAGCAAAGCACATGCAGATGTGGTCTTAATTTCGGGCCATGATGGTGGAACTGGTGCGTCCCCTCTAACATCACTAAAACATGCTGGCGCTCCATGGGAGTTGGGCTTAGCTGAGGCGCAACAGACTTTAATTCTTAATGATTTGAGAGATCGAATTGTTGTTCAAGTAGATGGACAGATGAAGACTGGCCGAGATGTTTTAATCGCAGCACTACTTGGAGCTGAGGAATTTGGTTTTGCCACTGCTCCATTGGTTGTATCAGGTTGCGTAATGATGCGTGTGTGTCATTTAGACACTTGTCCAGTTGGAGTAGCAACTCAAAATCCAGAGTTGCGTAAGAAATTTACCGGAAAACCGGAGTTTGTAGAAACTTTCTTTGAATACATAGCTGAAGAGGTAAGAGAGTTATTGGCCCAACTTGGCTTTAGAAAACTTGAGGATGCGATTGGACAAGTTGAAGTACTTGATACAAAAGCGGCAACAGAGCATTGGAAAGCAAGCGGTCTTGATCTTTCACCAATACTGGTGCCACCAAAAGCGAATGCTGTTCGTAGCAATACCTCACAGCAAGATCATGGTTTAACAGCGGCTCTTGATAACCAATTAATCTCTTTAGCTAAGCCAGCGTTAGAGGGTCAAAAATCCCTGCGATTAGAGATGCCAATCAGGAATGTAAACAGAACGGTTGGCACAATGCTTGGAAGTGAGATCACTCGAAAATATGGAGGAAGCGGTTTACCAGCAAACACAATTGATATAACTTTTCACGGATCAGCTGGACAATCATTCGGTGCTTTCATTCCATCTGGTTTAACCCTGAGGCTCTACGGTGATAGCAATGACTATGTAGCTAAGGGATTATCAGGTGGAAGAGTGATTATTAGACCTGATGAACGTGCCACATTTAAATCTAATGCCAATGTGATCGCCGGGAATGTCATCGGATATGGCGCCACATCGGGTGAAATTATGATCTCTGGTGTAGTTGGTGAAAGATTTTGTGTTCGAAATTCAGGAGCACATGCGATAGTTGAAGGAGTTGGTGATCACGGATGTGAATACATGACCGGGGGAACTGTCGTTATCTTGGGAAGTATCGGTAGAAATTTTGCAGCAGGAATGTCAGGAGGCATGGCCTTTGTGCTGGACCTGGAGGAGTCCTTGGTAAATACAGAAATGGTTGACTTATTAACTCTCCCAGCTGTTCATGAGGATTTTGTTAAATCGAGTTTGTCTAACTTTTTTGTCGAGAGCGGATCTGCAGTGGCAAAGGATTTGCTCAGTGACTGGGATAAAAGTAAATCTAGATTTACGTTAGTAATGCCTAGAGATTACGCAAGAGTTCTTGAGGTAATGGCCAAGGCACAGCGTGAAGGAATGCCAGTTGATAATGCCGTCATGGAGGTAGTCAATGGCTGATCCAAAGGGATTTCTAAACACTGGTAGAGAGCTACCAAACCGCAGACCTGTTGATGTGAGAATTCAAGATTGGAAAGAGGTTTATCAACATCAGGAGTTTTCTCATCTACAAAAACAAGCTGGACGTTGTATGGATTGCGGCATTCCATTTTGTCATCAAGGTTGTCCGCTCGGAAATTTAATTCCAGAGTGGAACGATTTAATTTGGCGAGGTGAGAAGCCAGAAGCAATTGACCGTCTTCATGCTACAAATAATTTTCCAGAATTCACTGGAAGGTTATGCCCTGCACCCTGTGAAACAGCTTGCGTGGTTGCGATTAATGATGAAGCGGTAACAATTAAACAGGTTGAATTACGAACAATCGAAGAGGCGTTTTTAGAAAAAAGAGTTGTGCCGTTAATCCCAGACCGGCTTTCAGGTAAAACTGTTGCAGTGATTGGCTCTGGTCCAGCAGGGCTGGCAGCTGCACAACAATTAACAAGAGCTGGACATACAGTGGCAGTTTATGAAAGAGCTGACAAAATTGGCGGCCTGCTTCGATATGGCATCCCTGAATTTAAAATGGAAAAAGCAGTAGTTGATCGCAGGCTTTACCAAATGGAACAAGAGGGAACCAGGTTTAGAACTGGTGTGACCGTTGGTAAAGATATCTTAGGTTCAGCATTAAGAAGTCGGTACGACGCAGTAGTAGTTGCAATTGGAGCAACTAATTGGAGAGAGTTATCAATTCCTGGCCGTGATGCTAAAGGTGTTTACCAAGCAATGGAGTACTTGCCATGGGGTAATAAACAAGCACTTGGTGAGTTAGATGCAGAACCAGAGATTAACGCTGACGGAAAGAATGTTGTGATCTTAGGCGGAGGCGATACAGGGGCTGATTGTTTAGGCACTGCAATACGACAAGGTGCTAAATCAGTAACGCAGTTGGAAATTCAACCAAGGCCAGCAGCAGAGCGACCTAGTGAACAACCCTGGCCAACTTATCCAATGATTTATCGAGTTAGCAGCGCGCATGAAGAAGCAGGTGAACGATTGTATTCAGTTTCAACACAGGAGTTTGTCCAAGATAGTGCCGGAAATTTAACTGGCGTAAAGCTGATTGAAACTGCATTAGTTAATGGCAAGTTTCAAGAGGTATCTGGAAGTGAAAAAATCATTCCTGCTGACTTAGTGTTTCTAGCATTGGGTTTTTCTGGACCGGAAAAGAGTGATTTATTAAACCAACTCGAAGTTGAATTAGATCAACGCAGCAACATTGTCCGCGATGACAACTATGCAACCAGTGCTGATGGCGTATTTGTCTGTGGTGATGCCGGCCGAGGGCAATCATTAATTGTTTGGGCGATAGCAGAAGGACGAAGCGCAGCATCTGCTGTGGATCGATATTTAACAGGGAACACGCAGTTGCCATTCCCAATTGAACCAACTGCTCGCCCGATGATGGTTTAAGGTTTTTGCTATGCGTAGAGCCAAAATCGTTTGCACTATCGGTCCCGCGGTTGAATCCGTAGAGAAAATTACTGAACTAATAGCTGCTGGCATGAACATGGCTCGGTTAAATCTCTCACATGGAGGGTATACCGAACATCAGATGAGACTAGATAATGTAAGGAAAGTTGCAAAAGAATCCGGAAAAGCTGTCGCAGTATTGGTTGATCTTCAAGGCCCGAAAATCAGATTAGGAAAATTCAAAAATGGACCTCATGATCTAGTTCGTGGTGAGATATTTACAATTACAACTGATGCAATAGATGGAACTAAAGATAGAGTCAGTACCACCTACCTTGGACTAACTAAAGATTGTCGTGTTGGTGACAAGATCATGATTGATGATGGAAAAGTAACTGTTGAGGTTGTTGAAGTTAAAGGCAGCGATGTCGTCACAAGAGTTATTCATCCAGGTAGCGTAAGCAATAACAAGGGGTTGAATCTTCCCGGGGTTGCAGTTTCAGTCCCGGCGTTATCAGAAAAAGACATTGCAGATTTGAAGTGGGGACTTAAAGCGGGTGCGGATTTTATTGCTCTCTCATTTGTGCGCAGTGCAGCTGACGTGAAAGATGTTCACCGCATCATGGATGAGGTTGGCATACGTGTGCCAGTAATTGCGAAAATTGAGAAACCACAAGCGGTAGCTAACTTACAAGAAATAGTTGATGCCTTTGACGGAATTATGGTGGCACGGGGAGATCTTGGCGTGGAGTTGCCAATAGAAGATGTACCGATGGTTCAAAAGCAATGCATAACTATGGCCAGGGAGTCTGCTAAGCCGGTAATAGTTGCTACACAAATGCTGGACTCAATGATCAACAACTCTCAACCAACACGAGCTGAAGCAACGGATTGTGCCAATGCAGTTTTAGATGGGGCAGATGCTTTAATGCTATCGGGGGAGACAAGTGTTGGAGAGTTCCCAATTGAATCTGTAAAGATTATGTCTCGAATTATTGAGCGAACTGAAGAGATTGCATTAGATCAGATACCACCGTTGAAGCATTCACCCGCAACAAAAGGTGGGGCGATAACTAAAGCAGCCACAGAAGTAGGACTAACTGTTGGAGCTAAATTCTTAGTTGCATTCACGCAAAGCGGTGATTCAGCTAGAAGAATGTCAAGATTGCGATCACCGATACCAATGTTGGCATTAACGCCGGATGTGGGAACTTACAACCGTTTGGCGCTGTCATGGGGAATTGAATCAATGCTAACTTCGGTGGTTAATCACACCGACGAGATGGTGATGCAGGTAGATACGATTTTGATTAATTCAAAACGGGTAAACCTTGGCGATTTAGTCTTAATAGTTGCAGGATCACCTCCTGGAATTCCCGGCTCAATAAATGCTATGCGTGTACATAAAATTGGCGATGCTGTAGGTGGCGTTGCGCCTGCTTATCGCAAGTAATTTAGTATTCAAAGATATCGGCGATAAACTACCTTTCGATTTCGCCTCGGTACTCCAACGGTAGAGAGGACGGTCTCAAAAACCGTATAGTGTCGGTTCGAATCCGACTCGAGGCACATGACTACTGAAAAAAAGATTCGAATCCTTGTTGCCGAAGATGAAACTATCATTCGGCTAGATTTAGTGGAGATGCTTACTGAAGCTGGGTATGAGGTAGTTGCTCAAGCAGAGAATGGTGCAGTTGCTGTTGATCTCGCAAAATTACACAAACCTGATCTAGCCATATTAGATGTAAAAATGCCGGAGATGGATGGCATAACCGCTGCGGAGCAGATAATTACACTGGCTCCGGTATTGATGTTAACCGCATTTAGCCAACGCGATTTAGTTGAACGAGCTAGGGATGCTGGCGTTATGGCTTATGTAGTCAAACCTTTTTCTATTTCTGACTTAGTTCCTGCCATTGAAATTGCAATTAGTCGACACACTCAGATGAAATCTTTAGAGACTGAAGTTGCAGATCTGTATGAAAGACTAGAAACACGCAAGATAATTGATAGAGCTAAGGGAATTTTAATGAAAGCTATGAATCTTTCTGAGCCAGAAAGTTTTGCTTGGATTCAAAAAACAGCAATGGATCGAAGAATTTCTATGAAACAAGTGGCGCAAGCTGTTATTTCCCCAGAATCTGCCCCAGATCGGTAGTTATCTTTCTGCGAGTATTAAGCAAGTAATTCTTGCGCTACAGGTTCGTTCACCCTTGTCATTAGTAATTTCTACCTCATAACAACAAAGAGTTTTTCCCAAAGAAACTGCAGTGGCAACGGCGGTGACTACTCCTGAAAGAGCAGATTTGTGATGAGTGGCATTTATATCTACTCCAACTATCTTTCTATTTGGTCCAGCGTGTAATTGTGTTCCGATTGAACCTAAACTTTCTGCCAGTACTACATTTGCGCCACCATGTAGAAGTCCTATCGGTTGAGTGTTACCTGCCACCGGCATAGTGCCTACTAATCTCTCCGGTGAAGCCTCAATAATCTCAATACCCATCTTGCTGTCTAGGGCACCAGAACCGCGCTTACGAATCTCATCTAAATAATCGCTCATGTCTACAAGTTTAACCTGATATGGCAATTAGAATCCCAATATGAGTGCCAGTTCAAAGCGTTTACTCCTCATAGATGGTCATTCAATGGCTTATCGGGCTTTCTATGCTTTGCCAGTTGATAACTTTAAAACCAGCGCAGGCCAGCCCACCAATGCGATATATGGATTTGCATCGATGCTTATAAATCTAATCAAAGAAGAACAGCCGACTCATTTAGCGGTGGCATTTGATGTATCGAGAAAAACCTTTAGAACTGAGAAATTTCCTGAGTATAAAGCTAACCGCAGCAGTACCCCTGATGAGTTTCGTTCTCAGATGTCGCACTTAAATGAAATGATTGAAAGTTTTGGAATTAAACACTTCGAAATAGAAGGCTATGAAGCTGATGACATAATCGCATCCCTTGCGAAGAAAGCTCAGTTAGAAAATTTTCAAGTTCTAATCTGTACTGGGGATAGGGATTCGTTTCAGTTAGTTAATGAGAATGTAACTGTTTTATACCCGAAAAAAGGTGTTACTGAAATGTCACGTATGACGCCGAATGCTGTATTCGAGAAATACGGTCTGACGCCGACTCAATATCCAGACTTTGCTGCGCTGCGGGGAGATCCCAGTGACAACCTACCCTCCATTCCAGGAGTGGGTGAAAAAACTGCAACCAAATGGATTTCAGATTACGGCAGCCTTGAAAAACTCATAGAAAATGCAGGCGAGATCGCTGGCAAGGTTGGGCAATCGCTTCGAGAGAATTTGTCTACCGTCAGATTAAATCGTGAATTAACCCATTTATTAGATGACCTTGAAATGAATGTCAATGTTTCTGATTTAAATTGGATCGGCTTTGACTCGAATCGCACGGGCAGTTTCTTCGACAAAATGGAAATAAGAGCTTTAAAAGAAAGATTGAAATCGTTGCCGCAATCGAGTGTTTCAGCAACTCCAGAGATTGAAATTGTGGTCTCTGATAGTTCATCCGAACAAGTCACCACCTTACTAAAGAATCACACTGATTCTATTGCTATCTCATTTGATTTTATTGATAACTCATTGCAGGGATATGCCGTAGCAGTAAATGAAAGCAAGATTTATTATGTTCGTGAATCAAAAATAGGAGATTGGATTAGTAACTCAAAACTGCCAAAAATTGTTCACTCAGCAAAAAGTTTGATAAAAAAGCTCGCCATTAATGGCTTAGTTGCAGATGTTGAACTCCTGGCTTATTTAGTTAACCCCGGGAGCCGAAACCTAGAGCTCAATGATCTAGTTGAGCGCAGGTTAGGCATCGCTCCTTCAAGTGGTGATTTGTTTTCACAGTTCGATCCACGATCTGCTGCATGGATATATTCATTGCAGAAGGAGCTGGCAAATGAGATTGAATCTAAAGGAATGTCAGATTTGTATACTCATTTGGAGCAGCCAACCCTGTTATTACTTGCCCAAATGGAATTGCTAGGTATAGCTGTTGATCAACCGAAATTGAAACAATTGTCGGATCATTTCTCCAAAATTGTCTCTGAAGAAACAAAGATGGCATATCAAGAAGCTGGGCATGAATTTAATGTTGGTTCGCCAAAACAACTGCAGGTGGTGCTATTTGATGAATTGAAATTGCCTAAAACTAAAAAGATTAAGACGGGGTATACAACTGATGCAGAGAGTTTGGAATGGTTGGCACTTAAAACTAAGCATCCGCTGCTTAAACACCTTCTGAGGATTCGAGAAACTTCTAAATTAATGACCACAATCGATGGATTAATTGCATCTGTTGCACAGGATGGCCGAATACACACCAGTTTCCAGCAAACTGTGGCAGCCACTGGCAGGTTATCTTCAACTGAACCGAACTTACAAAATATTCCGATTAGGACTGAAGAGGGTAGAAGAATTCGTGATTGTTTTGTCGCCCAAAAACCTTTCCTTGATCTCATGACAGCGGATTACAGCCAAATCGAGATGAGGATTATGGCCCATTTATCTGACGATAAAGCATTAATAGAAGCCTTCGAATCAGGTGAAGATTTGCATTCAACAGTTGCTTCGCAAGTATTTGGTGTAAAGCCAGGAGAAGTTGATGCGGAGATGCGGCGAACAATTAAGGCAATGTCTTATGGTTTAGCTTATGGATTATCTTCATTTGGACTATCTCAAACATTAGATATTGATCCAGCAGCAGCTAGTGAACTAATGGCTAAATACTTTGAAAGATTTGGCGGAATTCGTGAGTATCTGAAAACGGTAGTAGTAAAGGCCCGTAAAAATGGTTACACGCAAACGATCATGGGCAGAAGAAGATACTTACCGGATTTAAACCACGAAAATAGACAACGTCGCGAGATCGCCGAGCGCGCAGCTCTTAATGCACCGATCCAAGGTTCTGCAGCTGACATTATTAAGATTGCGATGCTCAAAGTAGATGAGCAAATGAAATTAGCAAAACTGAAATCACGATTGCTATTACAAGTTCATGATGAGTTGATTCTAGAGGTTGCTCCAGGTGAACAGGAGAGATTAACTGAGTTGGTTAAGAAGCAAATGTCTGGTGCTTACAAACTAAATGTTCCACTTGATGTGAATATTGGCGTAGGAAAGAGTTGGGATTTGGCTGCACACTAATTTACTTATTGGTGTCTAAATTTGCTTCCATAGCTTCAGTGTCTTCATCCTCGGTTGGAACACGATCAGCCTCCTTCAATAAATCAGAGCCTCCTCGCATCACTAGATATCCAATGCCAACACAGATTGTGGTCAGAGCTAGGCAGTATCTAGGGGAGTAATGCTCAGAAATAAAACCACCGATCGCAGTTCCAAAAGCGGCAAAGGTGCCTTCGACAGTCCACAACCAACCAAGGGCAGCCACTGCCGTTCCTTTAGGTCTAACGGCTTCACTAATTTCTAAGTAAAAAACTTGTAATCCTCCAGCCATCAAACTCATGGCAGCGGTCACTATCATCATTGACCAATCTGGATAGGTAAAAGCAAGTGGTAGGGAGAAAATAAACCAGAATAGATAAAGTTTTTTGAAAGCAGCCAATGAAGATGTTCGCCGTGAAACCATCCCAGCCACCAGCCCACCAATTACAGTTCCTGCGGCCATAATCGCAAAGATAATCCCTGTGCGATGGGGAATCTTCTCTAGTACGGTGAAAGCAGGCATTGCGATATCAAAAGCTCCCCAACCTAAACCAATAAAAACACCTTCTAGCATTAACAAACGCATTGCCGGAGTTCGCCAAACAGCTAGATCATTTGAAGTCTTTTTTTCTGGCTTCCAACGCTTTAATTGAGGTGAAAGGGATAAGGCTCCACCGCCAATAAAAATCAGTGCCGAACAAATCTGTAACGCCAACTCTGGGGTGCTGCCTAGAGCAACGGAGGTTGCAATCAAAGGACCAAATACTCCAACTGAATTCATCACCGCTGTGTCGATGGCATAGGCAGTTCTTATCTGATCTTGAGGTACCGTAACTTTCCAAAGTGGGCGGACAGACAAATTTATTGGTGGTGCAGAGAAACCAAGAATGGCTGCGTATACGACTAATTCGGTTTTATTTGTGCCAGAGGCAAAAAGTAATATTAAAAATGCATATCCAGGCGCGAGAATGCGAAGTGGAATTTTCATTCCGAATTTATCAATTATTGTTCCACGTAAACCTGCGGTAGTAGCACCAGTTATGCCATTTACTCCAGTGGCCAACCCAGCGATTGCAATAGAACCTGTTGTTTGTTGAACTTTGAAAAAGATACTCAATGAGATCATTCCATAGGCTAAACGGGCCGGAAATGAGCTAATCAGCAGATATTGTCCCGATTTATTGCTAAGAACCTGTGAGTATCTGCTCATTAGTACATTCTAGACTGCTTCAGTTTGACCCTTGCTACTGATCGAAAGTAACCTTGCCCGTCCCTGTCCCTACTAGTTGCAGTACCCCTGGAGCACACCCACCTAATGACCCCTTCTCAAATTGCAGTAAATGACATTGGAACCGCAGAAGATTTCTTAGCCGCTATCGAAGGCACAATCAAAAATTTTAATGATGGAGATTTAGTTTCAGGGATCGTTGTTCAAATCGATCGCGAAGAAGTGTTGCTAGATATTGGATATAAGACAGAGGGTGTTATTCCATCTCGTGAATTATCAATTCGCCATGATGTTGATCCAAGTGAATTAGTTAAAGTTGGCGATCGGGTTGAAGCTCTAGTTTTGCAAAAAGAGGACAAAGAAGGTCGTTTAATCCTTTCCAAAAAGCGTGCTCAATACGAGCAGGCATGGGGAGATGTAGAGGGCAAGAAAGAACGTGATGAGGTTGTCACCGGAACTGTAATTGAAGTTGTAAAGGGTGGCTTGATTGTTGATATTGGTTTGCGCGGATTTTTGCCTGCATCACTAGTTGAGATGCGTCGCGTTAGAGATCTAACACCATATATTGGACAGCAAGTTGAGTGCAGAATTATTGAGCTAGATAAAAACCGAAACAACGTAGTGCTTTCTCGTAGAGCATTCCTTGAGCAATCTCAATCTGCATCTCGAACAACTTTCCTTAACCAGTTAACTAAAGGCCAAGTTAGATCTGGCGTAATCTCTTCAATTGTTAACTTTGGTGCTTTCGTTGATTTAGGTGGCGTTGACGGATTAGTTCACGTTTCTGAGCTCTCATGGAAACACATTGATCATCCATCAGAGGTTGTTGAGGTTGGCGATGAGGTCACCGTTGAGGTTCTTGAAGTTGATTTTGAAAGAGAGCGAGTTTCGTTATCTCTAAAGGCCACGCAAGAAGATCCATGGCAAGCCTTTGCTCGAACTCACACCATCAATCAAGTAGTCCCAGGTGAAGTTACTAAGTTAGTTCCATTTGGTGCATTTATAAAAGTTTTTGAAGGCATTGAGGGACTGGTACATATTTCAGAGTTGGCAGAGCGCCATGTAGAAATTCCAGAGCAGGTAGTTCAGGTCGGAGATAAGCTATTTGTTAAAATCATCGACATCGACTTAGAGCGTCGTCGAATCTCTCTTTCTTTGAAGCAAGCAAATGAAGGACAAGAGGTTGAGGTTGAAGCTTTCGATCCAACACAATACGGAATGCCAGCTCGTTATGATGCAGAAGGCAAATTTATTTATCCTGAAGGTTTTGATCCTGAAACCCAAGAATGGAAACCTGGTTATGAAAGCCAGCGCGAAGAATGGGAGAGGCAATACGCTGAAGCCCAATCTCGATTTATGGCTCATAAGAAGCAAAAGGCAGAGGCAAAAGCAGCTGATGCTGCCGCTCCTGCTGCCGAGTAAGCGATTATTAAGTATGGCCTCAGGAAACTGGGGCCATTTTTTTATTGTGTAGGGTTTAACTCATGTTAGTCGTTGCATTAACCGGGGGAATCGGTTCTGGAAAATCTACTGTTGGACAAATATTCGAAGATTTAGGCGCCGTAGTTACGGACTCTGATCAGCTGGCCCGCAATGTAGTAGAACGGGGCACAACTGGTTTTGATCAAATTGTTGCAGCTTTTGGTGATGAGGTGCTTAAAAATGGGGATTTGGATAGAGCTGCTTTAGCTGAAGTAATCTTTAAAGACCCCGTTAAGCGTACGCAATTAGAGCAAATAACTCATCCGTTGATAAGAAGAGCATTTGCAGAAATAGTTGAGTCGGCTCAAAATGATTCAATAGTGATCAATCAGATTCCATTACTAGTTGAATCAAAACACGAATACAAATTCGATCATGTCATCACTGTCTCAGCTACTGAAGAGATAAGGATTCAAAGGTTACTAATGCGCGGAATGAATTTGACACAGAAGCGATTGCTCTTTCTACCGCATCGGGTGTGTGTGCGTAATCAACTAACGCAGTGAACTTTTGGCCAGCAGATACAGACTCCAATCTGCCTGGCACACTTTTTAACTTGCTTATTGCACTTGAAATTTGGTTAGCCGGCATACCTGCAGCACTTACCATCGCAATTGCCAGCAGTAAATTATCAAGATTGTAATCTCCGATCAATTCGAATTCAGCATTGATCTTTTCACCAGATGATGACTGAATCTCAACCTGATAGCCACTCCCTTTTGCTTTGGCACTAGATAGGTACCAGGAGGCAGATGAATCTTTACGAGAGACAGTTACTAGTGGAATCTCGACTTGGGCAGCTAATTTTTTACCGTATTGATCATCAATATTGATAACTGCAAGATCGGCATACTCCTTGGTGAACAACTTTGCTTTAGCCAAAAAGTACTCATCCATGCTCTTGTGATAATCCAGGTGATCTTGGGTTAGGTTAGAAAATCCAGCGATTTTGTATTTAGCACCCATTACTCGACCTTGATCAAGAGCATGACTACTTACTTCCATTACTAGATGTGAAACCTTTTTCTCCAGCATTGCAGCTGTTATTGCCTGTAGTTCATCTGCCTCTGGCGTGGTTCGTTTTAATACCATCTGCTTATCTAAAATCTCCACCCCTAAAGTGCCAATCAATCCAGAGCTAATTGAGTTGAGCTGCCAAAGTTGCTTTACTAAGTTAGCGGTAGTGGTTTTGCCATTTGTGCCAGTTACTCCAAGTGCGGTCAATGATTCAAATGGCTTTGCGTAAAGCCAGGAGGAGATAGGCCCAATCAATGATCTTGGCTGTGGATGAATAAAAGTAGGAATGGTTGTCTGAACAGTTTGGTCACTTAATACTGCAACAGCGCCATTTGCAATTGCCTGCTCTAAGTATGAGATCCCATGAGTTGTAGCTCCGGCAAATGCAATGAAGAGATCTCCTGGTGAAACATTTTGAGCATTAATTGATACACCGCTAATTGTTACCGCTTTATCAAATATCTTTGAGTCAAACTCAGCAAGGGATTTGTTAAACACCGCTTGAGGTCTAATTTTCATTACTAGGCACCGCTCTTATCGGTTTTCTTACTTGCTGATTTTAATGCTGCTTCGGTTAAATTAAAGGTGGTTTTAGGTGCCTTGGTTGGCTGAATTCGCTCATTTTGTAGTACAAAGCTCATAACTTTTTTAAACACTGGACCGGCTAGTACCCCACCCCAGTGCATTCCCTTTGGATCTTGAATTGTCACGTTAATTACATACCTTGGTTGATCAGCTGGTGCAAAACCAATAAAGGAGGCGGTATAGCCGCTATAACACTTACATGCAGAGTTAAATCTATTTGCAGTTCCAGTCTTACCAGCAATTCGATAGCCATCAATTGCAGCAGTTGGCGCAGTACCACTACTTGAAACCACACTCTCCATCATTGCTCGCATTGTTGCTGCGGTTTCAGAGCTAAGTACTCTAACTGATTTATTAGGCTCTGCCGGAGTGTACTTACCGCTTTCGTCAACCACGCCAGCCAAAATTGAAGGTGAAACTCTCACGCCATCATTTGCAATGGTTGCAAAAACTGAAGTTGCTTGCATGGAAGTAACTGCATATCCCTGGCCAAATGCAATTGTTGGCAGTGATGTTCCAGACCAATCCTTTACTGGGTGCAAAATTCCTGCTGACTCACCTGGTAATTTCGAATTGGTACTTTCGCCGATACCAAACTTACGCAAGTAATCATATAAAGCATCCTTGCCAAGTTTTTGACCGATCTGAATAGATCCAGTGTTACTTGAAACTGCTAGTAATCCAGTAGTAGTTAAACGTTGAGTTGGGTGCTTCTCATGATCATGGAAGTACTCATCAGCTACCTTCATCTTGTAAGGAATGGTAAATACTGTCTCTGGTGCAACTAACCCCTCTTGCAAAGCTGCTGCAACTGTCATTACTTTTCCAGTTGAACCTGGTTCATAGACCTCTTGAACAGCTGGATTTCTAAGTTTTTCTAAGGTAATTGAGCTTGAAAGATTTGGATCAAATGTTGGCGCACTAGCTTGGGCCAGTATTGCGCCAGTTTTTGGATCCATCACAATTACAGTTCCCGATGCTGCACGTGAGGAGGCAACCGCCTGATTAATCGCATTTTGAGCAACCCACTGAACATCACGATCAATTGTTAATCGAACACCGGTACCGCTCTTTGCCTCAACGCTAACTCGTTCAGATCCAGGAATAATATTTCCTCGGCCATTTGCATAAACATACTTACCGTTAACCCCAGCTAGTAGCCCATTTAAACTGCTTTCAATACCTGAAGCACCCACTCCTTGGTCATTGATTATGCCAACAAGAGATGAGGTTAATTTTCCACTTGGATAATCTCTTATATAACTTCGCTCTGGAACAAAGCCACCAATTCGCTTACTTAAGCCACCAACCTCTTTGAGCACCTTACTGTTGTAATCTCCAATTGCTTGATAGACCTGGCGCCACTTTTCTGGTGAAATGTTTTTTGCAATTAATACATACCGGCGCTCACCCACTAAATCAGGCAGAAGATCTGCAGCACTCATCCCCAGGATTGGTGCAACCACATTAGCTGCTGCGGTCGGGTCATTGACCACAGTTTGATCAACTGCAATATTCATTGCTGAAATACTTCTAGCCAATTCGATGCCGTCGATGTCATAAATAGTCCCGCGTGGAGCTAACAAAGTTGCTGACTTACTTAACTCATTATTTGCCTTTTCAACATAGCCACTTGCTCGAACTGCTTGAATCTCAATTAAGCGAAGCCCAAAGAGCATCAATATCACCAAAGCGATTGCGACTATTTTCCGTATACGATCTTGCACCAATAATTGTTGATTCATCACTTACCCACTGACATATCAAGAAATCTTGGATTGGTTGATGCCACCATGCCAAGTTGGGCAGCACGTTCGGCTAACTTATCTGGAGATGATTTAGCCGCTACATCACGCAAAATTGCCTCTCGCTTATCGGTTAGCAATTGCGCCTCTTGTTTCAACTGTCCAAGCAAAAATGCATCCCTAGCTAATGCTGTGTTAATTACTAGTAAAGAAATTAAGCTGGCAACAAATATGGCTAGAAGAAAGGTTGCAAAGGTTTTATTCCCAGCCACCTGACCAGTTTTTACCTCTGGCACTAATCGCAGAACAGCTTTATTGGTCTGGGCTCGAACAATCTGTCGAGAATTTTTAATCGCCGGGGCTAAGTCAAAAATCGCCATTAGGCACTCAACCGTTCAATCGCACGCAAACGCATCGATTGCGAGCGCGGATTACTTTCCTGCTCCTTGGCATCTGCCACCGCACTGCCATTAAATAGGAGTCGATAACTTGCCGCAGAGTTTGGTAGTTCAACTGGGAGAGCTAATGGGGTCATTGATTTTGTTGCTTGAGTAAAGAAGTTTTTAACAATTCGATCCTCAAGTGATTGATAGCTCATAACTACAAGCCGTCCGCCTATAGCTAAGGCAGCAAGTGCTGCTGGAATTGCTCGCTCAAGTGTTGCCAGCTCTTGATTTACCTCAATGCGAATTGCTTGGAAGGTTCGCTTTGCTGGGTTGCCACCGGTGCGACGGGCTGGGGCTGGAATTGAATCTTTAACAATCTGAGCCAAATCCTTGGTGGTATTTAGCTCACCCGCTGATCTTGCTTTAACAATGTTTTCTGCAATCTTGCTAGCAAACTTCTCTTCGCCATAATTTTGAATGATCTTTGCCAAGGCCCCATGTGAGTAGGTGTTAAGTACTGCCGCTGCGGTAAGGGATGCGCTTTGATCCATACGCATATCTAGTGGAGCTGCTTGAGAGTAGGAAAAGCCTCGCTCAGCTTGATCTAGCTGCATAGAGGAGACGCCTAAATCAAAGAGAATCCCATCAACCTTTTCAACTGCTGCTGCAGATAAAGCTAGATCGATCTGATCAAAGGTGGCGTGAACAATTGTGATTCGATCTGCATACTGTGCCAGATTAGATTGAGCTATTTTGATCGCTGCTTGATCACGATCTATCCCAATAAGATGCAGATTAGGAAACCGCTCCAAGATTACTTTGGCATGACCTGCTAGCCCTAACGTGGCATCAATTAAATATGGTTTTGATTTGTTTACTAAAGCAGGTGATAGCAAATCAACGCACTGATCAAGTGCGACTGGAATGTGCGCTAAATCTGCACTCATCTTGCTCCTTCCCCGCTTTCGCTTTCCTTGCCCATCATTTCTTTTCTTGTTCGACCTACTGCTTCACTTATCTACTTAGGTCACCGCCACTCGACGGATCTTCTTCAATAACGCGCGGCACCGGGGAAGTGGCGCCGCGAATCTTTATGAGTGGCGGTGGCCTAAATAGATATTTGATTGGATTTAAAACAATCCAGGTAATACCTCCTCTGAAACATCAGCAAAGGTTTTTTCTCGATCAGTTAAATACTTACTCCAGGCGTTGGCATCCCAAATTTCAAGTCTGGTATTTGCGCCAATGACTACACAATTTTTTTCCAAGGTGGCATAGGTTCTAAGTCCAGTTGGAATTGTTACGCGACCTTGATTATCTGGCACCTCATCATGAGCGCCAGCAAACATCACTCTTAAATAATCACGGGAATTTTTCTGGGTAACTGGTGCTTGACGCAATCTCTCAGTTATTAATGCAAACTCAGCAGCTGGAAATACATATAAACAATGCTCTTGACCCTTAGTAATTACTAAACCATCTGCTAATTCATCTCTAAATCTGGCTGGCAAAATTAATCTGCCCTTTTCATCCAGCTTTGGCTCATGGGTGCCAAGAAACATCGTTGTGACCCCCCACGCTCAGAATTGACCCTAGGTCACCACTTTACTCCCTTTTTCCCCACTTTCAACCCTCCTCACCCACTTTGCCTCCCCTGCCCTCCCTACTGAAAAAGGGCATAAAAAAACCACCCAATATGGGTGGTAGCGGGCTTTCTTGCCTAATTAACTCTCATTACCTCGTCTATCCCAACGCTCCTCAAGGGAGGTGCTCCAGCCAGGCTTTTTCACACCCCTGCTGCCAGGATTAAATGAAATATTGGTGATCATCAAAAGTGCGCCTGCTAGGCAGATTAAAAATGCGACTACTCCCACCAAGGTTGCTTGGGCGATTAAGCCACTAATTAAAACCAACAGCCCAACTCCCAAAATACTTAATCCCAATAGAGCACGAGAGCTTTGGCGGGTGCGGGCTTTGCCGGTAAGAGTGGAGAGAAGTTTTGGATCCTCCTGCTCTAGGGCAGCCTCCATCTCAGCCAGTAGCTTTTTTTCATGATCTGAAAGGGCCATATTCGAAATATAGAGTACTTAGAGTCATTTTAGAAACCCTAGCCTCTACTCCTCCTCGTGATCTTGGACTAGTCGGGCTGGCCGCAGACTGCCTCGGCCAAATCTGCTCTTAATCCGATCCACCGCCTGATCAGCTTGCTGCCACCCGGAAGCTCTCTCTCCCAACGCTAACTGCTTTATCTGCTCATCCTCAACTAAACCATCTAAGGAAACACCAACCAACCTAATTAAGGCACGATCTAGTTTTAATCCCAAATATAGATTTTTTACTACCTCAAAAATTTCTTGGGTGCCAGTAATTGGCAGATCGACTGTTTTTGATCTGGAAATTGTTTTAAAATCTGCAAATCTAACCTTGATAGAAATTGTGTTGGTTGCAAAACTCCTCTCTCGCATCCGTTCCACACTTCGTTCAGTTAATCGTAAAAACTCTTTTAAAATCTCTTCCTGCACATCTAAATCAATATCAAATGTCTCTGCTGCGCTAATGCTTTTTTCAACGTGTTCAATCTCCACATCTCGATAATCGCGTCCCCAAGCCAATTCATATAAGGAGCTGCCTGCTGCCTCACCTAAGACTCTAATTAATGTACCCCGTGGTGTATTTGCAATATCACCAACAGTTAACAACCCCATCTTCATTAAGTGCTCATTGGTCTTTGGCCCTACTCCCCATATCTCCTTTGCTGCAAGTGGGTGTAAAAATTCCAGAACCCTCTCTGGATTAATCTCTAAAACCCCATTTGGTTTGCAGTGATTTGAAGCAATTTTTGCAATAAATTTATTGTGGGATATCCCAACTGAACAGGTAATCCCCTCCTGCTGCTGAACTCGATCGCGAATAAAGTCAGCGATTTGCCGGCCAGTACCAAATAATCTCTTTGAACCAGTTACATCTAAAAATGCCTCATCTAAAGATATTGGCTCAACTAGTGGCGTTACCTCATCAAATATCTGCATTACATTTTTTGAAACCTCTGAGTATCTAGCCATATCTGGGGCAACAAAGATGGCATGTGGAGCTAGTGCTTTTGCTTTATAAACTGGCATCGCTGCTCTAATGCCAAACTTTCTTGCTTCATAATTTGCAGATGTAACTACCCCTCTTCTGCCAGCACCAACAACTAATGCTTTGCCCTTTAATTTGGGATTATCTCTTTCTGCAACAGATGCGTAAAAGGCATCCATATCAACATGCAAAATAGTTGCAACAGATTCGATATTTTTCATGACCTGCTACTACTAATTGGCAAAGTAAAAAGTTTAGTTGTGGACACACCCCAAGTTTAGTTTAAATACCTGACAGTAGCCCCTACCGTTATAGGTAAGGCCCAGTTGGGCGAAATCAAGTTAATTACCGGTAAGGAAGAAAATACAAATGACTGACACCATATTGATCGTTGGACGAGTGCTTTTTGCACTTTTGTTTATTAGCTCTGGTATCTCTCACTTTACAAAGGCTTCAGCTATGACTGGCTATGCCCAGTTCAAAAAAGTTCCAATGGCTAAATTCTCTGTTTATCTAAGTGGTCTAATGATTCTAGTTGGTGGCGTTTATATCGTCCTTGGCTTCTATGCAGATCTTGGTGCGCTATTGATAACTCTTTTCTTAATCCCAACCTCATTCCTTATGCATGCTTTCTGGAAAGAAACAGATCCAACTGCAAAGCAGAATGAGACAATTTCATTTTTTAAAAATCTATCCTTGGCTGGTGCCGCAATGATTATTTTTGCACTCCTTCGCGGTGGTGCAGATTTTGGCAGCAACGTAGGAACGCTTCTATTCTTTAGTTAATCTAGAAGTAGCTATTTACCGCCCATCGGCCTAATGCCGTTGGGCGGTTTTTTAATCCCCGATAAGCAAAGAATCTATGGGAGTATCTGGATATGGAGATCGGCCTAGTTATTACCGCGTTAATAAGTGGTGGATTTATTGGCGCAGTTTTAGGATTTATTGGCGCAGGTGGTGCGATGGTCTCAGTGCCAATACTGCTTTATCTTTTTGATTTCTCACCAGCTGCTGCTACAACTGCAGCACTTGCTGTGGTCTTCTTAGCTGCTGTTGCCGGCTTAAGGCCAAAATTTAAATCTAGGGATGTCCTTGTAAAAGAGGCTCTGACCATATGGCTGCTGGGTTTAATTACAAATATTGGTTTTGGTTTACTAGTTGAGCGTATTCCAGATTCAGTTATTTTGATTGGCTTTTCAGTTGTATTACTTGGCGCTGCATATTCAATGTTGGTTAAGCCAATAAGTGATTCACCTGAAAGAAAAATGTCGGTTTGGGCATTAGTTACTCTTTCTCTACTAATTGGATCCCTAACCGGATTATTTGGCATTGGCGGCGGGTTTTTATCTATTCCAGTTTTGGTGCTGTTTTTTCACACCCCCCAAAATAAAGCGGCAGGAACTTCACTGCTAATAATTGCCTTGAACTGTCTGACCGCACTTGCTGCTAAATTCGCAATCTGGTCTGAAATCGATTGGGGTTACCCACTATTGATCTCAGTGGCTGCCGTTTTAGTCGCCGGTTTTGCCTCGAAGAAAGCAGCCAAGACACCAACTGTTCACCTAAAACGTGGCTTTGCCTTTTTATTGATCGGCCTGGCTGGCTTTACTATTTTGACTCAAGTTTGAAAATCTCAACATAAGGAGCCTGGATGCGTAATCAAAAAGCATTTGCCATGGAGTTTTTAGGAACCATGATTTTAGCTATTGCTGTGGTGGGCTCTGGCCATATGGCCGCTCTCTTAGCTCCTGATGCGGGAACAAGACTTTTAATTAATGCCTTGGCTAGTGCGACCGGCTTGGCAGTAGTAATTCGAATTGGTATGAAGGTTAGCGGTTCACACTTTAATCCAGTTGTCACCCTGGTAATGCTCTACCTAAAGAAAGTAGATCTAAAAACTGCTGCTTTCTATATTGCATCTCAAATTACCGGCGCAATTATTGGAGTAGGCATTGCAAACTTCATATATGAACAATCTTTTTTTGAAGTTTCCCAGATTAAGCGCGATGGTTCCAACCTATTTGTCTCTGAGGTTTTAGCAACTGCGGTACTACTTTGGATCATATTGAGATTTCCAAAACGTGATGACCTAGTCGCACTTTATGTTCCACTTTGGATTTTTGGCGCCATCCTGCTCACCTCCAGCACCTCCTTTGCCAACCCGGCAATAACTATTGGACGCACTCTTACTAATTCAATTACTGGTATTGCTCCAGCCTCAATACTGCTCTTTATAACAGCGCAGGTAATTGGTGCTTTGATTGGCATGCTAGTTGCCAGGAATCTGACTAACTCAAGTAAAGATAACAATGATTAAACCTTCAGTTATTTTTGTCTGCGTGCACAACGCGGGGCGATCGCAGATGGCCGCAGCTTTTTTGACACATCTAGCTGGTGATCGTGTTGAGGTGCGCTCAGCTGGATCAGCACCTGCAGACTCGATAAATCCTGCAGTAGTAGAGGCGATGAAAGAGTTGGGAATTGATATCTCCCATGAACAACCAAAGGTCTTAACTACCTTAGCTGTTGAACAATCAGATGTAGTTATCACGATGGGTTGTGGCGATGCCTGTCCATTTTTCCCAGGTAAGCGATATCTTGATTGGGTATTATCAGATCCAGCAGGACAAGGCGTCGCTGATGTTCGTCCGATAAGGGATCAAATTAAAAAACTTATTGAGGAGTTAATTCCTACCTTATTTAAATAATAATCTCGTTATTAGATTCCTGCCAGGCAATAATTCCACCAGTTAAATTAATCGTTGAAAAACCTATCTCATCCATAGCAGTAGCAGCATCTACTGATCGCTTACCTGAACGGCAGTAAATCGCATACTGAGCATCTTTATCCAAGCCGGCAATATCAGCCATAAAGTAATCAGATAAGACATCAATATTGATTGAGTTGGCAATCCGGCCCTGCGCAAACTCTTCTGGAGTTCGAACATCAAGCACGATTACATTTTTATCAGTGATCTTCTCGGCAAACTGCGATACATCCAGATTTATCATCAGAAGGTAATCTTATCTACATGAAACTAGCGATGGAAACTCATGGTTCTGGTCAGGCCATAGTTTTAATTCATGGCATGGGATCAGCTGCCACTGCTTGGAAGCCCATCATTCCAGAGCTAGCCAAACAATTTGAGGTTATTACGATAGATCTGCCAGGACATGGTCGAAGCCCATACTCACCAATTCAGAAAATGGATCCAACCTCCCTGGCTGATTTAGTTATAAGAAATCTAAAAGAGATTGGTATTGACCAATTTCATTTAGTTGGTAATTCACTTGGTGGTTGGATTAGTTTTGAAATAGCAGTTTTGAAACCAACTGCGGTAAAAACCATAACCGCGCTAGCACCTGCTGGCCTTTGGCTTACCCCTTTTACATCACGATACCCAGGTGAATTGGCATTAAGAGCCATGGCAAGCGGAGTTGAAAAACTTGCACCTTCTCTTTTAAATTACACCTGGGCGAAGAAGATTGGGTTTGAAACAGTCTCTCCCCGGTGGAAAGAACTAAGTTATGAGATCTGTCTAGATGCCACAAATGCCATGGCAAAATCAACTGGTTATTTTCCAGCTTGGGATGCTTTGTTAGGTAAGAGATTTGATAAACAGATCGATTCACAAGTTTGCGTGACAATTGTGTTTGGCGATAGCGATCACACTTTGCCTGCAAAAACCTGCCAAGAAAGAAGCCTTGCACCAGCACATGCCAAGTGGGTGGTGTTGCCACAGACTGGTCATGCACCGATGTGGGATAGTCCTACCGAAGTTGTAGCTGAAATAATGCAAACTGTTAGCCTCATAAAATGATCACAGTTGTCTACTTCTGGCGGATTAGAAAAGCATTTCTTCCGATCGCCATCTGCAATATGGCAGTTAACAAATTATTGCTCAGGGTGAAGTTTAGAAACTCATTTATCAAGTTGCTTGGTACGGGTAAGGGTGAGAGTTTTACCCCCAAAGATGCCGATCAATTTCGATGGGGTTTGTTGATTACAATCGATCAGTCACAGCTTTCAGAGCTGGAAAACTCACCTGTAATAAAAGTATGGCGAAAGATTTCTAAAAATGAATATCGAGCACTCCTTAGACCTATCTCCTCCCATGGCTTATGGTCTAGAAAACAACCATTTTTACTTGAAAAGTTTGAGTGGCATGGAAAGATTGCTGCAGTAACTAGAGCTCGCATAGTTTGGCGAAAGAATTTGCAGTTTTGGAGAGCGGTACCACCAGTTACTGAAAGTTTGCATAGCTCGCCAGGCTTACTTAATGCAATTGGTATTGGAGAAGCACCGATCGGCCTACAGGGAACTTTTTCAATCTGGGAAAATGCTGCAACCTTGAGAGAGTTTGCCTATAAAGGGGATGCTCATGTGAAGGCCATTGCTGCTACGCAAACCAATAAATGGTACTCAGAGGAGTTATTTGCGCGATTTGCCGTTATCCAAGAGCAAGGGGTTCTCAAGTGATGAGGCACAATTAACCCATGTCGCTCCGCCAGTTTTATCCAAGAAAAAATGTGCGCAGGCAAGTTGCGGGTTGGAAGCTGTTTATTTTGTATGCAACTTTAGTAGTTGCAATTGGATTACAAATTTCCTACCCCCTAATTGAGGGTGAGCCACTACGTCTTGTAACAATTGCTACCGTTTACTGGGCAGCTGCTGCAATGTTTTTGCATGCCATGTTGGCCTATGGAGTTGTTTACGCCATGCAATTTTTGTTCATCACCTTTACCTACGCACTACTGGTAGAGCAAATTGGTAGCAGAACTGGTTGGCCCTTTGGCTCCTATGAGTATTCAGGAAGTTTGGGATATCAAATTTATGGCGTTCCGCTAGTAGTTCCATTTGCTNCTGGATTACTTTGGTTTGGCTGGTTTGGCTTCAATGCCGGTTCAGCATTAGGTGCCAATGGCGTTGCCGCACTTGCACTCCTAAATACCCAAGTAGCCACAGCTGCTGCGGCGCTAGGTTGGCTATTGGTTGAAAAAATCAGAGATGGACATCCAACATCACTAGGTGTGGCAAGTGGAGCAGTATCTGGTCTAGTTGCCATTACTCCAGCATGTGCCTTTGTCGCGCCATGGGCTGCAGTAGTTATTGGCTTGATTGCTGGAATTCTTTGCGCTCTTGCAGTTGGCTTAAAGTATCTACTTAATTTTGATGATTCATTAGATGTAGTTGGCGTCCACTTAGTTGGTGGTCTATGGGGCTGCTTATCGTTAGGTTTCTTTGGTAGCAGCGCTGTTAACAGCCTGGGACTTAACGGAATCTTCTACGGTGGCGGCACCACACTCCTTGGTAAACAAGCATTTGGTGCATTCTTTGTGCTTACCTATTCATTCATTGTCACCTTAATAATCGGTTATGCAATTGATAAGACAATTGGATTGCGGGTTAAGGAGGAGGCTGAAGTCTCTGGAATTGATTACGACCAACATGCAGAGACTGGCTACGAGTTAACTACTAGTTCAAGAGGGGGTTACAGCTCATGAAGTTAATTACCGCAATCATTAAGCCACAGAAACTAGATGCTGTTAAAGAGGCCTTGGTTTCAGCTGGCATAACTGGAATGACCGTATCTGAGGCGAAAGGCTTTGGTCGCCAACTTGGGCTTACTGAAGTTTATCGAGGAGCTCAATACAAAGTTGATCTGCTGCCAAAAATTAGATTAGAGGTATTAGTCACCTCTAGTATCGTTGATAAGGCGATTAAAATAATTTCAGATGCAGCCAGAACTGGAAGCATTGGTGATGGCAAAGTTTGGGCCACCACAGTTGATTCCATTACCCGAGTGCGTACTGGCGAAAGCGGTGAGGCTGCAATCTAAATAAAATGTAAGATGCACCCATGTTTGAAGCGTTGGGCCAGAGGTTTACCGCACTGTTCTCTGGCCTACGTGGCAAAGTTTCGCAGTCTCAGTTAAATGACTTTGCCGCTGATATAAAAACTGCTCTATTAGATTCAGATGTAGCCCTCTCTGTAGCCGAGAGTTTTTCAAACCAGGTTCTAGAAAAGTTCACTCAAAACTCTGATGAAATCAATAGAAGCACAAATCCATCACAAAAAATATTTGAGATAGTTAATCAACAATTAGTTGAAATTTTAGGTGGCTCTGCACGTAGGGTTCGATACGCAAAAGTTGCACCTACCGTGATCTTATTAACCGGCTTACAGGGAGCGGGAAAAACCTCACTCGCTGGCAAGTTAGCGCATTACTTAAAGAGTGAAGGTAACACCCCAATATTGGTCGCAGCAGATTTACAAAGACCAAATGCAGTAAATCAATTACAGGTGGTTGGTCAATCGGTGAAGATTCCGGTATTTGCCCCGGAGCCAGGTAATGGGGTTGGTGATCCAGTATCAGTTGCAAAAGCTGGTGTTCAGTTTGCTCGAGAGAAACTTCATAATTTCGTGATTGTAGATACCGCTGGTCGCACTGGAATTGATCAGGAGTTAATGACTCAAATAGTAAATGTTCGAGATGCCGTAAAGCCAGATGAGATATTTTTTGTTGTCGATGCTATGACTGGACAGGATGCGGCATTAAGTGCAAAAGCTTTTTCTGAAGGGGTTGGCTTTGACGCAGTTGTACTAACCAAACTAGATGGTGATGCCAGAGGTGGAGCTGCTTTATCAATTGTCAGCCTCACTGGAAAACCAATTATTTTCGCATCAACGGGTGAGAAGATTGCAGATTTTGATCTTTTCTATCCAGACCGAATGGCTTCAAGAATTCTTGGCATGGGTGATGTTGCCTCCCTTGCCGAGCAGGCAAAGCGAGCAATGCCAGAAGAGATGTCGAAGAAGTTAGAGGATAAGTTTACAAAGGGTGAAGATTTCACCTTTGAAGACTTCTTATCCCAGATAGAGGCTATGAAAAATATGGGCAGTATGAGCAAACTTCTTGGATTATTACCAGGATCAGCTGGGATGAAAAAACAAATTGATAATTTTGATGAATCTGAGTTAGTACGAACTAGGGCAATTATTCAGTCTATGACGCCACAAGAGCGCAATGAACCAAAGATATTGAATGGTTCAAGGCGTTCACGAATTGCACGGGGTAGTGGTCGAGCAGTTTCTGAGATCAACTCATTAGTTGAAAGATTCACACAAGCCCAAAAAATGATGAAACAAATGCGCAGCGGTAATTTACCGGCAGGAATGCCTAATCTCGGTGGCCTGCCAAAAATGGCTCAACCAAGTAACACTCCAAAGAAGAAATCCAGATCTGGAAACCCAGCCAAACGGGCTCTAGAGCAGGGGTAGAAGCCAAATTTGGGTTTCTATGCGCCTGCTGGCAAGATTAGCCATCTGCTAACGGGACCCTCTAACCCATAGCAATATTTATCCGCAAGGTTAGCTCTGGATGTAAACGCCCCCGCTGTTTACTAAAGAATCAGCCGAATAATTTTCTATAGGGAGTTTTGTGTCAGTAAAAATCAAGTTAATGCGTCTTGGAAAGATCCGCACACCTCATTTTCGAATTGTGATTGCAGATTCTCGTTCAGCAAGAAACTCAAAAGCAATTGAAGAGATTGGCCGGTACTCACCAGCGTCAGAGCCATCTTTAATCGAAGTAAATTCAGAGCGAGTTCAATACTGGTTAGGTGTTGGCGCTCAACCTACTGAGGCTGTGACTGCACTTCTAAAAATTACTGGTGACTATCAAAAAGCTAACGGACTACCAGGTAGTGAAGGAACTCTTAAGCCACAGCCAGTAAAGATTGATAAGCGAGTTGCTTATGAAGCTGCTGTTAAAGAGGCGATGAATGAGCCAGCAGATGGCGCCACAACTTTAAAGAAAAAAGCTGCTGAGAAATTAGCTGCTAAGAATGCTCCAGTAGTTGAGGAGTCTGCACCAGTAGCTGAAACACCAGTTGCGCAAGAGGCGGCTGCTGTTGAACAACCTGCAGTTGAGCAAGCAGCTCCAGAGGCTGAACAAACTCCAGCTGAAGTTGTTGCAGAAGCGCCTGCAGAAGAAACTCCACAAGCTTAAGTTAACTAACACTCATGCTTAAGAAGGGGTCGTTCCTTCGGGAACTGCCTATTATTGTTGTTTCCGCACTGATAGTTTCTATCGTTGTTAAAACATTTCTGCTTCACTTTTTTTACATACCTACAGGTTCAATGGAAAACACCTTACAAATCGGTGATCGGATTGCGGTAAATAAGTTTGGGGCACTTTTTAGTGAGGTAAAACGTGGTGAGGTTGTTGTATTTGGGGACCCAGATAATTGGCTAGGCGGGGCCCAACAATCTAATGATCCTAAGCCGATCGCTCTAATCAAATCTGGTCTGATAACAGTTGGAGTACTGCCTGATCCTGCAAAGCAGTATTTAATAAAACGAGTTATTGGAGTCGGTGGGGATAATGTCACTTGTTGCGATGCAAATGAAAAGTTGCAAGTAAATGGAGTTTCAATAGATGAGCCATACATTTACAGTGGCGATAAACCTAGTGAGACCAAGTTCAATATAGATGTGCCGGAAGGATTTCTTTGGGTTATGGGTGACCACCGGGCGGCAAGTGCGGACTCAAGATACCAACCTGATAGTGCCAATAGTGGAATGGTGCCACTTAGCAAGGTGGTAGGACGAGCCACATTTATAGTTTGGCCAATCAGAAATATAGCAATTATTGAAAAGGGTAATGATTTAAAAGAAATACCAGTTAAAACCAATCCTTAACTTATGATTGAGCAAACATTGCTGCAAGCTGGTATTAGAAGTATTGCAGGTGTTGATGAAGCAGGGCGTGGACCATGCGCTGGCCCTCTAGTTGTAGCAGCGGTTATTTTATTAGATCCCTTCTCACCAGCACTTTCTCAAGTTAAAGATTCTAAAGAACTTACTGAATCAAAGCGCGAAGAGCTATTTGACGTTGTACTTAATAACTCAAGTTCATACTCAATTATTGAGATATCAGCTGATGAAATTGATCAATATGGACTACATAAATGCAACATAGAGGGTATGCGCAGGGCAGTTAATGGCTTATCACAAACACCGGAGTACGTATTAACTGATGGTTATGCAATTCCAGGATTGACTGTGCCAAATCTGTCAGTATGGAAAGGAGATCAGGTTGCTATTTCAATCAGCGCTGCTTCAATCTTGGCAAAGGTTTATCGAGATCGAATCATGATTGAGTTAGATAAGCAGTACCCTAATTACGGATTCGCTAGTCACAAAGGGTATATAACAGCATTACACACAGACTCAATTAGAAAGCATGGAGTTCTACCAATACATCGCAAATCATTTTCTAATATCTCAGCATTATTGGGTTGACTAGTAATCAACAGATTTTTTCCAATGAAGCAATACATACTGTTACTTTGATAAGTTTCTGAAGTGATTGACGAAAAAACTGCCAGATTGGTTTTGTTCTCTGCTATCACGCCGGGTAATATTTTTTGGGGTAATCAGGTTGCAAGCCTTGGTGCCTCTCAGGTTTATCAAAAAATTATCAAGGAAAGCAGTTACTCAAGGATTTCAGATTATCAAGAGGTAAAAGAGAAGGTAGCAACCTCAAAACCCTTAGATTTGATCGCTGAGCTTAGAAAGTCAGACTCTGAATTCATCTCACCTACTGATTTAGATTGGCCTATCCCATTAATGGATTTATCATCACCGCCAATCGGATTAGTCATCAAAGGTGATCGAGAGATACTAGGTAGCTTAGATAGGTCAATTTCAATTGTCGGAAGTAGAAGACCTACCGAATATGGCTTGGCAGTGTCGAATAAATTAGCTGCAGATTCAGCTACTGCAAAAGCAGTTGTGATAAGTGGTGGTGCCTACGGGATAGATACAGCAGCCCATAAAGGTGCAATTGGTGAAGGTGGTAGCAGCGTTGCAGTTCTAGCTGGCGGGTTTAATCATCTGTACCCAATTGAGAATAAAAGGCTTTTTTCCCAAATTACTAAGAAGGGTTTATTGATTTCTGAGGTGATGCCTAGTGTAAAGAGTCAGCCGAGTAGATTTCTAATTAGAAATAGGTTGATTGCAGCTTTATCCAAAGCAACTGTTGTAGTTGAGGCTGAGTTTGTCAGTGGCTCAATACGAACGGCACGAGATGCAGCAGAGATCTTTAGACCAGTTTTTGCTATTCCCGGACAGATATCTTCACCGCTAAGTGCTGGATGTCATCGACTAATTGCTGATCGAGTCGCTGATATAGCTACTACTTTGGTTGAAATATTGGAGGTAATCACTCCTTTGCAAAAGCGGTAGATAAAAGGTGAGAGAATACTGCTAATGGAAAATTTCAAGGCGGGCTTTGTCGCAATAGTAGGTCGGCCTAACACTGGTAAATCTACCCTGGTAAATGCCTTAGTCGGTTCGAAAATTGTTATTACTTCGCATCATCCCAATACCACTCGAAATCCAATTCGTGGAATTATTAGTCGAGATAGCTATCAAATGATTGTCGTTGATACACCAGGCATACATAAGCCTAAGACTGCGCTAGGAACAAGATTGAATTCTATGGTTAATGAAAATATACACTCTACAGATTTAGTGTTGCTATGCCTGCCAGTAAATGAAGAAATTGGTGCCGGCGATGAATATATTGCAAAGCAGATAAAGAGTGATCAAGTAGTTTTTCTCGTTGTAACTAAAACAGATGCTGTCTCTAAATCGGATCTAGCGGTTAAGTTAACACAGGTCCATGAATTTGCCACCAGAACTAATCTGCAAAAGGCTGAGATCATTCCAGTTTCGGCTAAAAATCTTGATCAAACAGAGTTGCTACTTGAGTTGCTATCCAACCATCTTCCGCAATCACCTGCGCTTTATCCAACTGATATCAACACCGACCAAGCTGAAGAGTTAATGTTTGCTGACCTAATTCGAGAGGCAGCGATTCAGGAGTTATATGAGGAGCTGCCCCACTCTGTGATGGTGACCATTGAAGAGATGGGAGAGCGCGAAGGTGGAAAGATATTTGATATTAGTGCGACACTACATGTTGAACGAGATAGTCAGAAGGGCATAATAATTGGACCACAAGGAAGTAAGTTAAAGGCTATTGGAACCTTAGCTCGCAAATCCATTGAAAATTTAGTGGGCATGCAGGTGTTTTTGCAGATTCATGTGAAGGTTTCAAAAGAGTGGCAAAAAGATACAAAGTTGCTAGCAAAGTTAGGTTTTACAGACGCACTTTCCGACTAGCAAAGTAAGAGCCAATCAATACCAGCGGTAATCCAAGAAGTATTCCCAAGGTGATTGGTTCACCCAATAAAATCACGCCAAGCATTACCGCTACTGCGGTATTTAGATAGGTTATTAAAGAGGCCCTAGGAGGTCCAACTTCAGCTAGTAATTTAAAGAATAAAATGAAAGCAATCGCAGTGCAAAACACACCAAGTGCTGCAACTGAAGCAATAGCCTCTACTGAAGGTGTTTGTTTAGGCCAGCTGTTAAGTGCAAGTGGAAGGTAGAACAAGGTAGTAATAATCATCGCCCATGAATTTAATGCAATCGCAGGCACATTAGGTATCTTTCGATTAATCATATTTACCGCATAGGCATAACCAATAGCTGCCAAAATCACCATACCAATTGATCTTATGTCCTGGCCTCCACTTATTGATTCGATACCAACAACTGCGACAACGCCTATAAATCCAATAATCAATCCAAATAATCGAGTCTTGTGCCAAACCGTGTGGTCACCTGTCATTGATGCAAAAATAGCTGCCCAAATTGGAACAGTTGCCACTAACAATCCAGCCAAGCCTGAAGATATTTTTTGCTCAGCATTTGTAATTAGATACCAAGGGCCAATTAATTCAGCAACTGTGTAGATTAAAACTATATGCCAATACTTTCTAGGGATTCTTATTTTCTTTTGCGTTAAAGCTAGGGGCAGTAAAACCATGGCTCCGATCAGGACTCGAAAGAAGATGATGGTCGAAGGAGAGATCTCCTCCACTGCAACTTTAATAAATAGATATGGCGTACCCCAGAGGAAACCCACCAGGGCAAATCTGCCCCATCCAACTCTGGTCATTTTATTTGCGCCTTCCTAAAACAGCATTAATCTCAATTGCAATCTCTGAGTATAGTGAGTTTGCATCATCTGTTATGCCACTTAAATTAAAGAATCCATGTATTTGCCCAGCAAACTCTATATACACCGCTGGGACGGAATCTCTAATTAATTTATTGTAGTAATTTCTTACATCATCGGTAAGCGGGTCAAACTCAGCTGCTATTAAAATTGCAGGTGCTACTCCTTTTAACGATTTGGCTGTAATTGGCACAGCATATGGATCAGATCTATCACTCTCTTTTGATAGGTACTGCTGCCAAAACCACTTCATCGCTTTGGTGCTCAGGCCGTATCCTTCGGCATTATCAATTGCAGATTGATAACCCATCTGCGCATCATTACAAGGATATATAAGTAGCTGAAAAGCTAGCGAGATGAGATTTTCATGAACTGCTTTTAGCGCAACTGCTGAAGCAAGATTAGCTCCGGCACTATCGCCACCTACGCCGATACTTGTATGATCAATTGAAAGTTGTTCAGCATTTGCTACTAGCCATTGGAGTGTGGCGTAGCAATCGTTGAAAGCTGCTGGGTATGGATGTTCTGGAGCTTTTTGATACTCAACCGCCACAATTACAAAATCTCCATAGTTTGATATCTTTCTAAGCGCTGGTTCATATATATCTAGAAAATTCAGTACCCAGCCACCACCATGAAAAAACAGCAGCACTGGTAGATTTTTTCGATCATTTGGTCGATAAATCCTTAACGGTAATACAGAAGTTGGCCCTTGAATTGTTTTAGATTGGTGAGAGTAGATCTCATCTAATGGTTGATGTAGTGCCACATGCAATTTAGTATTTTCTCTTATCTGGGCCAACGGTGCTTGCCATACCTGTGGCAATCCAAGTGCGGCTCGGTCCTTCAAATAGGCCGATATCTCGGGTTTAAGTCCCATTGCGGCAGAGTAGACTTAGCCGTCAACGTTGACCAAGTATTACAAAAATTTCAAGACTGGAGTTTTGCAGGATATGCGTATTGGTGTTTTAACTGGTGGTGGAGATTGTCCTGGACTTAATGCAGTTATTCGTGCAGTAGTTCGCAAAGGCGTTAAAGAGTATGGCTATGAATTTATAGGTTTCAAGGATGGTTGGCGTGGTCCACTTGAGGGCTTAACGATGAAATTAGATATCCCAGCTACTAGAGGAATACTGCCAAGGGGCGGAACTATCTTGGGATCTTCTAGAACCAACCCATTTAAGATCGAAAATGGCGTTGAAAAAATTAAAGAGAATTTAGCCAAGATGGAAGTTGATGCATTAATTGCTATTGGCGGGGAGGACACCTTAGGTGTTGCAACAAAATTAGATTCACTTGGCGTAAAAGTAATTGGTGTACCTAAGACTATTGATAATGATTTGAATAATACTGATTACACATTTGGTTTTGATACAGCAGTAAACATCGCAGTGGAGGCCATCGATCGATTACACACCACAGCTGAGTCTCACCATCGAGCACTAATTGTTGAGGTGATGGGTCGACATGCTGGCTGGATCGCACTTCACTCAGGTCTTGCAGGTGGTGCTTCTTGTATTTTAATTCCAGAGGTTAAATTCTCACTTGAACAAGTTTGCAAATGGGTGGAATCTAGATTTGAACAAAGCTATGCACCAATTATTGTTATTGCAGAGGGTGCGATTCCAAAAGATGGTGACTTAATTACCAAAGACAAAACTTTGGACTCATTTGGTCATGTGAAGTTATCTGGAATAGGTGAGTGGTTGGCTAATCAAATTGAGGAGAAGACGGGCAAAGAGGCGCGCACCTCTGTTCTTGGTCATATTCAACGAGGCGGTAGCCCAACTGCATTTGACCGGGTACTGGCAACTAGATTTGGACTACATGCCATCACCGCTGTACATGAGGGGGATTGGGGCAAGATGGTTGCCCTGCATGGAACCAAGATTGAAAGAGTTCCATTGGCCTCAGCAACTGAGAAGTTAAAGACCGTTGATCTTGATTTATACAAAGAGGCGGAGATTTTCTTCGGTTAATTGATCAGGGCTTAATTGGCCACATCAACTACTAAAGATTGCCTACCATTACCCAATGAATGCCAACTCGATATTTACCCCAGGACTCGTTGCCGCGCAACAACCTACTTGGCCAGATGCCAAGGCGGTAGCAGCTGCAGTTACCGAGCTCGAGAGCTTTCCACCACTGGTATTTGCCGGTGAGTGTGACAATCTAAAGAAGCGAATTGGCCAGGCTGCGTTAGGCAATGCTTTTTGGTTACAAGGTGGGGATTGCGCTGAAACCTTTGCAGCTGCAACCGCTGATTCAATTAGAAATAGGATTAAAACCATTCTTCAAATGGCAGCTGTTTTACAGTACTTCTCATCATTACCGGTAGTTAAAGTCGGCAGAATGGCTGGGCAGTTTGCTAAGCCAAGAAGTAATGACAATGAAACCCGCGATGGAGTTACCCTGCCCGCCTATCGAGGGGATGCGGTAAATGATTTGGAGTTCACAAAGGAATCTAGAACCCCAGATCCAAAGAGATTAGTTCGGGTTTATAACACCTCAGCTGCTACCTTAAATTTAGTTCGAGCATTCACACAGGGAGGCTTTGCCGACCTTAGACAGGTGCATAGCTGGAATAAAGGTTTTGCTGGTGATGCCAGGTTTAGCGCTCGCTATGAAGAGATGGCAAATGAAATTGGTCGAGCAATTCAATTTATGCAATCTGCTGGTGTTGATCCTGAGTCATTTAAATCTGTCGACTTCTACTCAAGTCATGAAGCCTTAATTTTGGAGTACGAGAAAGCATTAACACGCATAGATTCAAGAACTAATAATCCTTATGATGTTTCAGCCCACTTTGTTTGGATTGGGGAGCGAACTCGTCAATTAGATGGTGCGCATATGGATTTTGCGGAAAAGATTCATAATCCGATCGGCGTAAAGCTTGGACCAAAGAGCACACCAGATGAGCTTCTGGCGATTATCAAGAAGTTAAATCCAAGTAATGAACCAGGTAGGTTAACCTTCATTACACGAATGGGTGCTGGAGTTATCAGGGAGAAATTGCCATCTTTGATTGAGGCAGTTAGTAAATCAGGCGCAGTTGTCTTGTGGGTTTGCGATCCAATGCATGGAAATACCTTTGAATCTCCAAGTGGTTATAAAACCAGAAAATTTGATGATGTTATTGATGAGGTTAAAGGATTTTTTGAGGTGCATAAGAAAATGGGAACTCACCCAGGTGGAATTCATATTGAACTAACTGGAGATGATGTAACTGAATGCATAGGTGGGGGTGAGGCAATTAGCCATGAAGATCTATCTTCAAGGTATGAAACTGCCTGCGATCCAAGGCTTAACCACACGCAATCATTGGAATTAGCCTTCTTGGTTGCTGAGATGCTTCGAGATCGTAAGAAATAAAGGTTTATTTCAGGCTAATTGTTAGTTAAGGTCGGAGAGTGCTTCACACAACAACAGTTAAAACCCCAGTAGGCGATCTGTATTTAGTAGCAAAAGAGGACATTGTTCTGGCAGCTGGATTTAAATCTATTCAATCTTTAATTGAACGCATGTCACCCGATGACATTGAAAAAGATATCAAGCATGTTGGAAAAATATCAGTGATCTCTGATTTAGTTAAAGATTACCTTGATGGTGACTTAAATGCGCTCAATGCGATAAAAGTCCGCCAAGCCGGAGCTAAGTTCTCCCAAGATGCCTGGAAAGCAATGCGCAAAATTCCAGCAGGTAAGGTGCTCTCGTATGCTCAACTGGCTAAGCGAGCTGGATCAGCAGATGCTATTAGAGCGGCAGGAACAGCTTGTGGAAATAATTTGATCGCACCAATCATTCCTTGCCACCGGGTAATAAAAACTAGTGGTGCAATTGGAAATTACGGTTATGGAGTAAAGATAAAGCAGTGGCTATTAAGCCACGAGGGCGCGCTTTAAAACTTCTGGCAGTACTTGCTTTACTAAGTTTATGTCCGACTCATCAAGATCATAGTGAGTAACAAGGCGTAAGTATTTAGAGCCTAAAGGTCCAGTGAGAATCCCATGCTCTTTTAGCTGAGCAGCTAATTCAAAGGCTGTAATTTTCATCGACGATAAATCTAAACCTACGATATTTGTTTCAACAGTTTTAGGATCAATAACTGATGGAGCTACCGAAGCTATTGCCTCGGCAATGACTTTAGCTCTCACATGATCAGTTTTTAGTAACTTCAAGTTATTTTCTAGAGCGTAATGTCCGGCTGCAGCCATTATTCCAACCTGGCGCATACCGCCTCCATACCGCTTGCGCCATTGCCGCGCCTTACTAATTCGATCAGATGTAGAGATCATTAACGAACCAATTGGAGCTCCTAATCCTTTTGATAAGCAAACACTTAGCGTGTCAAAGTACTTTCCATACTCTTTGAGAGCCACTCCAGTGGCAATGTGAGCATTCCAAATTCGTGCACCATCTAGGTGCATGCTAATTCCAAGGGTTTGGCACTCCTGGTGAAGTTTCTTAATTTCTACTATTGACTGAATGGTTCCGCCACCAAAATTATGAGTGTTCTCAACTGCAATAGCTTTAGTTGATACTAAGTATGGTCCAGAGTCTGGCTTTGCAATATTAAGAGCATCATCTGCTTTTAGCTCCCCACGAGGTGAAAGCCATGTTCTAGTAGTGATGCCACTAAAAGCAGCACCGGCTCCTAGTTCGGCTCGAACTATATGTGAGTTAGTTTCAGTAAGTAATTCTTCCCCTGGGGCAACTAGCATTCGAATCGCCAATTGATTTGCTAAAGACCCAGTTGGACAGAAAAGGGCCGCCTCGTGGCCAAATAATTCAGCAACTCGCTCTTCAAGTGAGTTAACTGTTGGGTCTTCTCCATAAACATCATCACCAACTACTGCCTCAGACATAAAGCGGCGCATCTCTTCGGAGGGTTTTGTCAGAGTATCTGACCTAAGGTCTGCAATTTTCTTAGACACTCTTTTTTTCCTCCGATTTTGTATGTTTTGAATCTGACCAAATTACCAGTGCCATGGCAACCATTACTAGGGAACCACCAGTAATTATTCTAAAAGTAAGGGGGTCATTATCAAAGTAAAGTCCAAAAAATAAGGCAAAGGGAACTTCCATAGCCAAGAGCACTCCAGCTGCTGTTGCGCTCATAACTGATTGAGCCTTAGTTTGAATCAATACTCCAATAAAAGTGGCGAAAAAGGCGGTGAATAAAACTGAAGACCAAACTCCACCATCAGGTGGTAGTTGGTAACCATCCTTGAAGGAGAGCGCTAAAAATATAACAGCACAAACTAAAATTTGTATCAAAGTGAGCGCATAGGTGTTCTTGCCATCACTCCATTCACCCAATGCAACTATTTGTCCCGCAAACAGTATTGCTGAGATAAGCACCAATACTTCACCAATACCAATTGAAATCCCGTTAAAGGAAATTAGATACAACCCAATTGTTGCCACAAAGACAGCCGACCATTGCATTTTGAAGATCTTTCTCTTCAATAGTATCCAAGAGATAAGTGGCGTGAACACCAAGTAGAGGCCAGTAATAAAGCCAGTGTTTGAAACAGTGGTTTGAGTTAAACCAAAAGTTTGGAAAATAAATCCACTACCTAGAAGAATTCCAGCTAGGGCAGCGCGTTGGATAAATACTCTACTTAAACCTTGCATGCATCGAGGCTTATATAAGAACATAAATAGAGCAGCTAACATGAATCGAGATGCCAAAAACGAGTAAACATCTTGACGCTCTAATGAATCTTTCATGACTAAGAATGCCCCGCCCCAGACAGCAGTCGTTGCCAACAAGCCAAGGTATAGAAGTGCTTTTACCTTCATCTACTTATCACGCATCTTCTTAAGCATTGCAACCTCACTGCCATGCTCTGGCTCAGCCCCTGGTGTTTCCAATATCAATGGTGCATTGGCAACTGCAGGATGAGCAAGTAACTCAATAAATGGTTTACTACCTATTTCGCCTTTTCCGATATTTTGATGGCGATCCTTTAGATTGCCACAGATATCCATGGAGTCGTTGGCATGAATTAACTGAATACGTTCTAAGCCCACCACTTGGACAAGTAAATCCATTGTTTCTTTCATGCCACCAGGTTTTTTAATGTCATGACCGGCAGCAAAAACATGGCAGGTATCAAGACATACTCCTACTTTTGGGTGCCATTCAAGTGCATCCATATATTTTGTTAGATCATCCAACTTCTTTACTAAGGATTGTCCTTGACCAGCGGTTGGTTCAAGCAATAGCCAGGGGTCATCATCATTTAAATTGTTTAATATCGGCATCACGCCTTCATGTATCTGCTTCCAAGCTTGTGCAATATTTGATTCATCAACTGCTGAACCGGTGTGAACTACCACCCCTTGAGCACCAATTTCTTTTCCCCGCTTTAATGAGTAGGCAGTTGCTGACAAAGAGTTTTCATAGGTTGATTGAGTTGGTGAACCTAGATTGATTAGAAATGAAGCGTGAACGTAGGCTTCAATATTGTGTTCAGCGATTTTAGATTTAAACGCTTCATCCATAGCCGGATTAGGAGCTGAAGTCGCCCAAGTTCTTGGGCTTGAGGCAAATACTTGAATTGCTTCGGCTTTTATAGTTAGTGCATACTCAATTGATCGAGTTGCCATGCCACCAGAGGTTGGAACATGTGCTCCAATTTTTGGAAGTGATTTAACCTTGGCCATCAGTGGAGCCTACCTGAGAGTTTGCTAGAACAATCTACCTAAGAGTCAGAGTGATAACGGCGCCTTGTTTAACTTTGGTGCCAATAGCAGGGGAGATGTTATTGACCTTTCCAGTGCCTTTGGTAACAACTTTCAACCCCAAATTTTCAAGATCAAGGCTTGCATCATTCTTATTCTTGCCCAATACATTTGGCACAAAGACAAACTCTGGACCCTTTGACAAAACTAGTTCTATCTTTGAGCCGAGTCCAATTGCATCTGAGATCTCAGGAGATTGCGACACTACCTGGCCTTTAAAAACTTTATCACTAAACTTATAAACTACTTTCACATCAAAACCGCTATTTGTTAATTCAGATAAAGCTTCATCGCCACCCTTACCAACATATGAAATTAGCGCAATTTTTTCAACACCTTTACTGACAACTATGTTTACTACAGAATTACGCTTTACCTTTTCTCCACTCTTTGGATCCGTTCCAATGACAAATCCTGATTCAACTTTCATATCAAAAACCTCATTTATATCGCCCATGGTTAACCCAAGTGCAGATATTTTTTGAGTTGCTACATCTGGAGTTAAGTTAGCAATTACTGGAATCTCAATTCGCTCTTGACCCTTAGAAAGTACTAAACCAACTGTGCCTGCTGGGGAGATTCTTCCGCCACCTCCAGGAGAGCTAGAGATCACCTTTCCTTGAGCAATGTCCTCACTAAAAACTTCTTCCACTACTTCAGATAAAAGACCAATATTTGATAGAGCTTCTTTGGCTTCGCTCTGGCTCATACCAACTAATGAAGGTACAGATATTTTCCCAACACCTAGTAACTGATACCCACCAAAAATTACACCTAGCAAAATAAGTAGGGCAATAATTCGATTTCTCTTTACACGTCTGGAAACCTTACGTTTCTTAGTTCTCACTGAGTCCTCTGCTTTTGCAACATTTATTGGTTTAGTCGAAATCAACTGAGTAGTTTTTTCCTTTAAGCCACCAAATGCTGAACCAATCGATACCTTAGAGCGTTTACTAATCTTAGGCAGGAGGGGTGGTAAATCCAGCTCCAAACTCATTTGCCTGCGTTTTGGATCTAATTTTGCTTGAATATCTCGAACCTTGCTTAGTAACTGCTCAGCATCCTTTGGCCGCTGATCTGGATTTGGTGCTGTTGCTTGAAATATAAGATCTGCGATCATCTCTGGAACATCAGATTTAAACTCTTTAACATTTGGAATTCGATCATTTACATGTCGATAGGCAATCTGAATAGGAGTTTCACCATCGTATGGTTTTTTTCCCAATAGCATTTCAAAAAGAACAATTCCGATCGCATAAACATCACTTCTGGCATCAGCGATACCTCGTTGAACCTGTTCTGGGGACAAATAAGAAACACTGCCTAGTACAACACTTGATTCGGCTGTCATTGTTTGAGCCATTGTCATATTTCTTGCCAGTCCAAAATCAGCGACTTTAATTCGACCATCTTTGGATATTAAAATGTTCTCTGGCTTCACATCACGATGAATAATGCCGATTAGATGAGCTGCAGCTAAAGCACTTAACACTGGAGTGATGAATTGAATTGTTTGCTCAACTGACAATGGGCCATTTTCATTTAGGAAATCTCGTAGGGTTGAACCCTCCACTAGCTCCATTACTAAAAACACAGCAGGTGGACCACCCTCATTCCAACCTTGATCTTGAATTGAAACAATATTTGGATGAGACAACGCAGCAGTTGCTTTGGCTTCCTTAATAAATCTAGATACAAATGCCTCATCATTTGCTAGATGGGCATGCATGACCTTCACGGCAACTGGGCGGTCAAGGCGAGTATCAATGCCAGCATAGATAGTTGCCATCCCACCAGATGCAATTTGTCGCTTAAGAAGGTATCGATTATCGATTAGCTCGCCGGTTAAATCAGACACAACTAAAGTTTAGAGAGAACTTGAAAAATTGTAGTTTATGGCACGCCAGAGATGGTGTAATCCGCAGCATTCTGGGTTAATTCCGAAGAAAAATGATTACTTTGGTTAACCAAAAAATTTAACATTTCAGTTCTAACCCCTTCACCATCTCTGGCAATTACCCGCTCAAAGCCTGCTTGGGGTTCTAGTTCAACCCATATTAACTTAGAGAAAAACTCTCTAAAAGCTATCTGACCAGATCCAACTCCTTCAAGGATTAAATAATCACTCTGGGGTATTGAAGAGGTTAAATCAAATGATTCGATATACCAGTTGTATTTTTTATACTTTGCAATCTGATGATTCTTAACAGGTGTAAGAATCTGAGTAATTATCCGTTGAGTTAATTCTTTTGAAAGCGGATCACTCCAGCCATTGTATAAATCATCCATATGCACGACCTGACAACTAGCCAAATCACCCTTCAACCTTTCAGCCAGGGTGGTTTTGCCGGAGCCAGCAACACCATCTATTGCAATTATTGCTGGCTCGCTAGAGCGAAGTAGCTCTAGCTCTTTGTATAACTGTGAGTAGCTAATCAACTTTGTACTTTTCTGACTCTCTTCGCCATCTTATCCAGCCCCAAATAGCCACGACCAAGAAAACTACATATAGGAAACTAGTTAGATATAACTCGCCCACAAAGTATTGATAGGTGTATCCGATGTTAACAATCACCCATAGCGGCCAAGCTTCAAACCTCTGCCAGATCATGAACAGCTGCGCGATAACGCTGCCAACAAAACCAAAGGATTCAATTACGGTTGAAGAAGCACCGATGCTTACTAAAACTGGCCAAAGCGCTAAGGAGGCAAGAGTGAAAACTAAAATAAGAGTAACTCTCTCTTTTGTTGAGGATTTTCGTGGCTTTGCTCCCTTAGGGCCCCAACCAAACCAACCCCAGATTCCACCAGCTATAAAAACAAATTGCAGCGCTGCACTTGCATAGTATTCAGATTGAAAGAACAGATAGGCATATAGCAAGCTACCTGCACCCCACCATGGCCAAGTAATTCGATTTCCAAACACACCCAGCACTACACCAGTTAATGCAGTGATAAAGGCAAGAATTTCTAGGATAGACATAACAAACCCCTTTCCAATTCGCATTACCGAACTGGTCAATCGGTCGGCTTGGATTTCAAGCCCTCTCAGCTAAATTTCTTAGCTCCCGTGTTATTTATCTTAGCGCACTTAGAATTTGTCTATAATTACTTTGTGTTGAAATTTGGTTATTTAGCAATGATCTTGTTCACCATTGCTGGCTCCTTTTGGCTTGAAGTTGTTTTAAAAATAGGTGTGTTGCGCCGTCTAAAGCGCTTAGCCCTTAGCATCTTGCCTGTCTCAGTTTTCTTTATTGCCTGGGATGCATATGCAATCTCTCAAGGTCATTGGTTTTTTGACGAGAAACAGATACTGGGCATCATTGGACCGTTTGAAATTCCATTTGAAGAGTATCTATTTTTCATCTTTGTTCCAGTTGCAGCAATTATGACTATCGAGGCAGTAAGAACTGTGAAGAAACATTGGATAGTAGGGGATGAATAGTGAACTACACCGGTATTGCACTAACAGCTTTTTTATTTTCAATATTGTTTGATCTATATATCATCAAGAGCAGGCTTTTGACTCGGGCCGTTTTCTGGACCAGTTATGCGATTATTCTCTTCTTCCAGTTAATCACTAACTGGTGGCTGACTTCAAGAGAAATAGTTATGTATGACCCAGATGCAATTATTGGCCTTCGGATAGCCTCTGCACCTGCGGAGGATTTATTTTTTGGATTTGCTCTAGTTCTGTCTGTAATGAACTTGTGGATTTATTGGGGTAAAAAAGGTATCCAAAAAAAGTAGTTACTTTGCAAATTTGGATCTGAGGTAGGCAGGTATAGCTACTTTCATCCGACGAGACGTAGAAGTTTTTGCCCTCTTGCTAAATACTTCATAATCTATCTTTTCTACCTCATCAACAATTCCACAGTAAAGTTCACTTGCAGCCTTGATACACTCTCTGCTTTTAGCACTTAGCAATTCAATTCCTGGCGCAGATTCCAATTGGAGTTTTCTTACCCTTGCTATCTGCTCTTTCAAGGCATTTTTAATCTGCGGAGTTACAACTTTATTTTCTAGCATCTGGCGAGTTACCCCATGGGATTGAAGTTCAGTAATAGGTAAATACACCCGTCCTCTATCTAAGTCTTCACCAACATCTCTGATGAAATTTGCCAACTGAAATGCAACCCCAAGCTTCTCAGCTGCAATTTTTGCAGCTTCAAACTGTTCTGCAGATTCCGTGCCCAAAATTGAAACCATTTGTAAGCCGATTACTGCTGCTGACCCATAGACATATTCGTATAGATCTTGATATGAGTGGTACTCAGTCACAGTTAAATCCATTCTCATAGAGTGCAAAAAGGCCTCAAAGTATGAAATCGGAATATCAAATTTAGTTGCGGTGTCCACTAGTGCAGCTGCTATTGGATCTTGACTGCTTCCAGATTTTAAATCCGCCAGTACAAGATCGCCCCAACTGTTCAATTTCTCTGCTTTTTCACTCTCACTTAACTCAGAAGAGAGATCATCAACTATTTCATCGGCATATCTAGCAAATCCATAAAGTGCGTGGACGTATGGTCGTTTTTCTTTAGGTAAAAGTAGGGTAGCTAAGTAATAAGTCTTTCCATGCTTTGAATTTAACTCTTTACATTCTTGATATGAAGTGCGCAGCCTTGGCTCAGTAATGCCAGCTGCGGTTAGCTCATCCATTAATTACTTGACTGGTCCGACGATTCGTTCTGCTGCTAATCGGCCAGAGATTAATACCATTGGGACGCCAACGCCGGGTTGCGTACCGGATCCTGCAAAAACAATATTTTCATACCCCTTAGCAAGATTTCTAGGACGGAATGGACCAGTTTGAAAGAAGGTATGGGCGCTAGCAAATGGTGCACCTTGCTCCATTCCTTGGCTCTGCCAATCTAGGGGAGTTGTCATCTGCTCAACCTCTATGCCTTTACCAAAATCTGTGTAGCCGCGTTCTTCCAGTGCACGAATCATTTCATCTCGATACTTTGGACCAACTTTCTTCCAATCGATATCAGCACTTAAGTTTGGTGTTGGAAACAGCACGTAGTAGGAGGATTTTCCAGCAGGAGCTAGAGCTGGGTCATCCTTTGATGGCACAGTTACTAAAATACTTGGATCGCTCATTAATGTTTTCTTCTTTATCAACTCATCAAATACGCCATCCCAGGATTTTCCAAAGTGGATGTTGTGGTGAGCTAAATGATCATAACTTTTATTGGAACCGATCAAAAGAGTTACGCAAGAAGGAGAATACTTAAGGCGTTTAACAGATCTTGGTTGACCGCCAAGTAAATCCTGCCAAGCAACTGGTAGGTCAGGATTTAAAACCACCACATCACAAGCTATTCGCTCACCAGACTCTGTTATTACGGCAGTAGCTCGTCCATTGCTGCGCTCGATTGAGGTTACAGTTGAGTTGTATTTAAAAGTAACTCCATGCTTTTCTGCTGCTCCTGCAAGCGCCCTCGGTACAGCGTGCATGCCACCCTTTGGGAAGAAGACTCCGTTTACTGAATCCATGTATGCGATCACTGCATAAATCGCTAATGCTTGCTGAGGACTTACGCCGGCGTACATGGCTTGGAAGGAGTAAACCTTTTGAGTTCTTGGATCCTTCAGAAATTGATTTACTTTCGGAGCTAATCTTCTAAATCCACCCAGGGCTATCAATCGAGCCAAATTTGGTGTTAACAAATTTAATGGTGAGTCGATATTTCTATCAATGAAGTCATTCATTTCATACTTGTATAACTTAGTAACAAATTCAACGTACTTTCCATACCCAACCGCTTCAGCTGGACTGATACTTTTGGCAATCTCTGCCTGCATTTGATCTGTGTCAGCATGCACATCTAGTTGTGAGCCATCATGGTAAAAAGCGCGATAGAGAGGTTTAAGCGGTACTAAATCAAGCCAATCCTTTAGATCCTCTCCAACGCAAGCCAAAGCATCTGCGATTAGATCTGGCATAGTTAAAACAGATGGTCCAGTATCAAATGCAAAGCCAGATTTGTTTAGTAAACCGTTTCGGCCGCCAGGAACAGCTTCACGTTCTACTACTGTAACTTTGCGGCCAGCACCAGCCAACCGAAGTGCAGCGCTTAATCCTGCTAACCCTGCGCCAACAACAACAACATGATCTGTTGGGCCTTTGACTCTAGCTGTCACAATTAAATCTTTCTGTTAGTGGCAAGAACTGCAAGTTCAGTTAGATACTTCTTTCCATCCTGGCTAATTCCATCATGGTTTAGCGCTGTTAGTGAAGTATTGGTCAGTTCCTCGATCATCAATTCAATGTGAGAAGTAGCACCAGTTTCAGTAATTACTTGTTGAAGATCTGAGATCATGCTTGGGGTGAGACCTGGGTCTCCAAGATTATCGGTAATGATTTTTTGCTGCGAAGTGTTTGCCTTCTGCAAAGCAATCGCAATTAATGCAGTTCGCTTGCCTTCCCTTAAGTCATCACCAGATGGCTTACCAGTTTGCGAAGGATCACCAAAAACTCCTAATAGATCATCCCGTAGTTGGAATGCCTCACCAAGTGGAATGCCATATTCTGAGTAGGTGCTAATTAAATCCTTTGGCGCTTGTGCCAATGCAGCTCCAAAATGTAAGGGACGCTCAATTGTGTACTTGCCAGATTTGTATCGTGCCACCTTCATTGACCGCTCAACACTTTGAGTTCCTAGTGACTGCTCGTAGACATCAAGGAACTGTCCTGCCATAAGTTCAACGCGCATTTCATCATAAACAGGCAGCGCAGAAATTAACTTTTCAGTTGGTAGTTTGGAATTGTGCAGCATTTGGGCTGACCAAATAAGTGCTAAATCACCAATCAAGATTGCAGAGGCAATACCAAACTGAGATCCTGAACCTACTAATTTCTTATCTTGGTGCATTTTTTCAAATGATTTATGAATACTTGGCGCACCTCTGCGAGTGTCAGATGCATCCATAACATCATCATGAATAAGTGCGCAGACATGCACTAGTTCAAGACTTGCAGCGGCTGAGATTAACTCTTTGGTTGGCAAAACTCCGGCTCCCACTAAACCCACATAGGCGAAGAGTGGTCGCAATCTCTTTCCGCTTTCTAGCAAGAATTTTTCTAGTGCAACCGCAACCGGGTCTAACTCTGGCCCAATTGTTCTTAGGTACTTACCCTGGTTAGTTACAAAATCTGCAAGGGCCTGATTTATCTCAGAGCGAATCCCATTTATATCGTTGCTCGCAGAAAAACTCACGGCGCAACGGTACCCTGCCTTCTATGAGCAATGATCTGAGAGATACCTCCTTCTCGCTGGAGTTCTTTCCGCCAAAGGATCTGGCAGGAGAGGAACGTCTGTGGCAGGTATTGGCCCAACTTCAGCCGCTGCATCCTGATTTTGTCTCTGTAACTTACGGCGCTGGCGGCTCCACCCGTGACCGAACAATTCGCGTTACCACTGAGATCACCGCCCGAACAGCTATTCCCACCGTTGCTCACTTAACTTGCGTTGGATCAACCAAATCTGAGTTGATTGAAATTCTCAAACAATATAAAAATTCGGGGATAAAAAGTATTTTGGCATTGCGCGGGGATCCACAAGGCGGTCCAACTGCTGCATGGCAATCAATTGCTGACGGATTAGATCATGCAGATCAACTTGTTGAGATGGCGATGAAATTAGGAGGACTTGAAGTTGGAGTTGCAGCCTTCCCGGATGGTCATCCTGCATCCAATTTTGATTTAGAGAAAGATATTGAAGTCTTGTTAAGAAAAGAGGAGTTGGGTGCAACATTTGCTACGACACAATTCTTTTTTGAATTTCAGAAATGGCAGAAAATTGTAGATCGCCTTTCCCAGAAGGGATCAAAGTTGCCGGTAATTGCTGGAATTCTTCCGATAACAAATCTCAAACAACTCTCCCGGATGGTGGAGTTAAGTGGCATACAAATCCCAGCACAGATTTTGGCTCGATTTGATAATGCTACGGACAATCCTCAAGAGGTTAAGAAAATAGGAATTGAGATTGCAAGTGAGTTGGGCGCTAAGTTATTGGCAGCAAATGTTCCTGGTTTACATTTTTATACTATGAATACAGCTGAATCCACAATAGAGATTGCCAAGAATCTTGGACTGGTGAAATTATGAACAAAGGTGATTTCCTTTCAACTTGGAGCAAACTTCATGGAGATGCTCAGGTCTCTGGAATTGTTAAGGGGTGGCTTAATATCTCTTACTTCATTACAAAACCATTGGCAAAAATAAGGATCTCACCAAATGGTTTAACATTATTTGGTTTAGTATTTGGCGTTTTGCTCTATCTAAATGTGCAATCTATTTGGGCACCAATATTTTTGGTTTTGTCATTAATTTGCGATGGGATCGATGGCAGTATGGCAATAATTACTGGAAAATTTTCAAAATGGGGTGCGATATTAGATTCAGTTATCGATCGATTGACTGAGGTGTTCTGGGTGTTAGCTCTTTACTCTCTTGGAATTGATATCAATCTTTTGCTTTCAGTTCTTGTCCTGTCTGCGATTCAGGAGTACTTAAGGGCAAGAGCTGGGGGAGTTGGAGTTGTTGAGGTAGGAGTTGTGACATATGCAGAGCGGCCAGTTAGAGCATCCTTTGTGTTTGTTGCTTTAATAGCATTTAATTTAGATTTGAATATTCTCAATCAAATTATTGCAATTTGGTTGGCGCTTCAGATGATAAGTTTAATGAAGATCAGTCGTTTTATTATTTTAAAATTAAACTAAGCCTTACCGATTGCATTTGCCACCAATTCAGCGCTAATACCAACCAGGGGTAAACCTCCACCTGGATGAGCAGAGCCACCTACGCAGAACAACCCCTTAACTTTTGAGCGATTACGTGCTCGCAAGAATGCCGAGGAAGCAGAGTTGCTTGAGGTACCGTAGATAGAGCCCCCAGGTGCCATGGCATATCTTTCTAAGTCAGCTGGCGTTCGGTAATTCATAAAATCTAATCTGCTTGAAACATTTAAACCCAAAGAATCCATTTTTTGAATTATCATCTTTGCGTATTGATCACCACCATGATTCCAATCCCATCCGGTTTCAGGTTCATGGCGCGGGGCGTTTACTAATACAAACCATGATTCCTTACCGGCAGATTTGACCATCAATTCATCTTTCGGTGCACAAAGATAAATTGTTGGATCGCTAACTGGAACTTTCTGGGTAAAAATCTGATCAAACTCGGCGTCATAATCTTTAGGGAAATAAACATTGTGGTGATTTAGCGGAACTGAATCACCCTTAGAGTTATCTAAACCCAGTAATAGTGAGAATCCAGCAAGAGATTTTGTTGCAACCTTCAATTTTCTACGCTCACCCTTGGCATTTGAAACTTTCTTATCTAGTAATTGGTTATAGACATACTCAGCATCTGAATTTGCAACGACAATGTCAGAGGTGATTTGCTTGCCACCAGCTATCTCTATACCTGTAACCAAATTCCCATTGGTCAATATCTTCGATACCAAAGTATTGAATTCAAATTTAACTCCCAAATCACGACATCTTTGCTCAATAGCCACAGATAGTTGACCAATTCCACCTTTAATGTGCCAGGCACCAAATGTGCTCTCAACAAATGCGATAGTTAATAAGACTGCTGGTGCATGCCTTGGATCACTTCCTGTGTAGGTTGCATATCGATCAATAATCATCCTCAGATGAGGATCTAAATCTAATTTTTCACTTAACCTTCGAAGTGATGTGAATGGAGCAATCTCTCCGATCTGGCTGATCAGATTCTTTCGCTTGAGCAATGGCCAAATTGATTTTAACTCAGACTCAACAAAGGATTCACGAGAGGCCTCCCACATCTTCTCTGATCGAGTAATGATTTTCTTCCAGCTTTGACTTGCAGTGCTGCCAAATGATTTTTCTATCTCTAGGTATGTTTTTGGATTAGATAGGTTTGGAAAAGTAACTGACTTGCCATCACTAAAGTGATAACTAAATGCTGGATCAACTGGAGTTAATTCCAGGATGTGTTCCAAGCGCTTTCCAGTCTTAATGAAAAGATCTCGATAAACCGCAGGTAGTGTTAAAAGTGATGGGCCAGTGTCAAAGCCATAATCACCAAACCACTCAGTTCTACATTTACCGCCAGAGCGTTCGCTGTTTTCATAGATAGTTACATCATGGCCTTGACGTGCTAAACGTGCAGCAGCGCTCATGCCACCAATACCTGCGCCAATAACTGAAATCTGTGCCATTTAAATTAGCGATCTATCGCGCCAGGTTAATGTTTGCGTCATTCGGCCAAACCAGGAATAAAGCATTAAACCTATTAGAACAACTATTGAAACTGGATGCAAGATTGCAGTGTTAGGTAAGGAACCCGTTCTAAGTGAGGAAATAACTCGGCTTAAGAAAATAAATAGGAATGCAAGTAAGCCAAGATTTGAACCAGCAACTGCAGTAGCCAAAGGAATCAATCCAGTTACAACTAGTAGGAAGATTGCAATGATGCTTCCTAAGAAAGAACCGAAAGCTTTCCATAGAGATTTCTGGTAACCCTTGAACAGATCTTTCGCACCCTTATACATATGACAGTTAGCAACTTGGCTGGCTTCAGCTACTCCTCCCTTAAAGCCCTTATCTAGTAATTGACGAGCCAGCATAAGATCATCTAAAACTTCAGTTTTAACAGATGCATGCCCACCTACTTTTAAGTAGGCATCTCTTTTAACAATAAGAAACTGACCATTGGCAACTGCCATAGATTTGATGGAGAATCTCTGCGCAATAAATAATGGCACAGAAGCCAACCAAGACCATTGAAGAAGTGGCTGAAAAATTTTCTGGATAAATCCAACAGTTAACTGCCTAGGATATGGTGATATAAAATCCCAATCTTGCATCTTTGAGATTGAACTGGCAATTGCATTTTTATTCAATCTAACATCGGCATCTAAGAAAACTAGGTAATCATGCCGACTTTCCTCAAATAACTGTTGGCATGCCCATAATTTGCCAAGCCACTTTTCTGGGGGATTAGAACCAGAGATTAACCTCACCTGGGAAAACTCTCTTACCTCGTCAGCTGTTTTGTCGACGGAGTTGTCATCGAGAACAAGAATTTCATAATTTCCAAGCCCTTGCTGGTTAGCTACAGAGGCAAGACAATCTCTAGCGTTTTCTTCTTCATTGCGCATTGGGATTAAAACAGAAACACTATGTGAAATTTGCACCGGCACATCTTTAATCACTCGGATAGTTAGGGAGTTTAAGACCACCATAAATAAGGCAAGAGATGATAAAAGGAGTGTAATTTCCATTAATTGTTAGCAGGCGGACCAAATCGCAATAGAAAGATATAAGGAAGTAGCACTAATCCAAAAACTACCCCACCAATTAATGCCACTCCAGGTCGATCAAAGAAAAATAGATTTCCAACAACTCCTGAGAACCAGGTCCACATTAGGAAAAAGTCAGGAACCGCTGTTGAGGTTGCAACCTTGCGTCGATCTTTTCTCAGTGCAAGATTTAATATTGCCATCAAACCCATTCCAGTTAGCAACCAACCAAAGGCGTTAGAAAGTGGGATTTCAGGTTGAAATGGCACTGATGTACCGGTGAAATCCCAAACCCATCTTTCAGCAGAGACCATTTGGGGATCCAAAAATAGATCCCAAGCCATCATGCCAAGTCCACCATAGAGAAAAACCCAATTCTTAGTAACTTTTCTAGCTGCAATAAATATCGGATGGGCCAACATCACCCAAGCAAATGGAACTACTAGCGGAACGCCATAAATTTGATATCCCAAACTTCCTGAATACTCATAGGAGCCAAAGGGCCAACCAGTTCTGCTACCAATTTGCTCTACCAGTAGTGC
>KB912764.1 GCA_000383815.1 actinobacterium SCGC AAA027-J17 | reverse complement strand
CATTGTTATCAGCAGGAGCAGACTCAACTTTAGTAAGCCTATCGAAGGGTATAAGTGCCCTAATCTTTGAAGAATCTAACTTAAATTCTTTCAGCAACCCAGAAATAGGACTTCTAGAAAGCGTCTATTGGAAAGCTGGGGCACGCAGAAGCTATGCAGGAATCGTTGATGTTTGGGATATACCACTTGCACTTTGTTTTCTTCGCAATCAGAAGTATGCAATCTTGCCTAGTAATTCTTTAGTTTTTAATCAAGGTGATGATAAATTTGCACTAAATACAAACGTCAAATCATCCGGAATTCGTGTACCAATCGGGAGTTACGAATCAATAAATTCCACGCCTAAGCGAAGTCTAGAGCTCGAATCCGCAATTAGAAATTCTCACTACAGAATAAAAAGAATTCACGCAATTACATCGTTTTTGCACCATTTGTATGATTTGGCTTACTTAAGTTTATCAAAAAATAAAAGGTATCCTTTAGTTAATCGTTGGGAAAGTGCATTGATTAAGCAGAAGTAAATTCAGAGTAAGCTGATAACAAGTTATTCGCATGCACAAATGGAGAAAACATTTCTTTTGCCAAGTTTTTTTTCACTTCTAAAGAACGAATCATATCGACGTCACTTAGCATTCTTGCTAGTTCCTTGAAATCCCCAGCGGTAAACATTGGCAACTTAAACTTATCTAGTACGAATGGAATTCCACCAACTCTTGATCCAATGACAGGCACTCCAAGGCAAAGTGCTTCACACATCACATTAGGCAGGTTGTCCTGATCGCTTGGAACAACTAGAACATCAATTTCGCTCATTGCGCTTAAAAAATTCTCATCCTTTACTTCTCCTAGTCGTAGTACTTCAAGATTTTCAGTTTTTTCGTTGAAATCACCATTTCCAAATAGCACCAAACGGTAGTTCGATCTGGCTTCTCCCAATAAGTCAAGAGCTCGCATTAGAGTGCTGAATCCTTTATAGGGATTATGAATATTAACTGAGGCAAAACCAATGTTTATTCTAGAATTACGATTTTGATTTTTTTTGATTTTTTCTCTATTCAAGTATTTACCCTCAACACAATTGAAAATAAGCGTAGATTTCACTTTGGGAAATCGTAAATTAGCAATTTCTTTAATCCAATCTGAAGGGGCAATTAGTAAAATGTTGTCGGAATAGGAGTTAATAAGTGAAGTTAATCTATTTGCTGATTTACTAACTAAAGGTTGGGCATATCTATAAACTTGTGGACAATTTCTACAATTCTTGAGATAGTTTGTGCAGCCCATTGAACCGTGACACCCGCCGGTTGTTAATCTTTGATCATGTAATGTGATCACAACTGGAATATTTGCTTCTAGAATTCTAGAAAGTGTAGAGTCGTTAATCAAGTTATACAT
>KB912763.1 GCA_000383815.1 actinobacterium SCGC AAA027-J17 | reverse complement strand
TGATCGATAATTAACGTGGTAGGAATTGCGTTTGGGATGAGTGAGCCTCCAAAACCAATTAATAAAGAATCATCAATAAATGTTGGAAATGTTAGATTAAATGTTTCATAAAATGCCCTTGCCGATGAGAGATTATCTCTAGTCAAGATTCCAGCGAATTGAACCTTTGGGTAGTTAATTGAAAACTCCTGCAATACTGGAGCTTCGGCACGACATGGTGCACACCAAGACGCCCAGACATTTACAACTGTTACTTGATTTGAGTTAAGAGTTATATTCCCAGTAGTTAAAGTAGGCCCAGATAATATTGGGGCACTTTTTCTTTCCTCTTTTTCGACAAAGGTTGCAATACCGCTGCCTGATATAAATGAATTCTCATTTACGCTTGATAACCCCCCGCCAGCGCAGCCAGTTAGCAAAAATAGGCACAGTAATCCTGAGATTATTTTCATTTTTTAATGGGTAGCAAATGTTGTGCGGGTTCAGAGTAGGAGACGCCATTGACCATTCCATCTGAATCTAATTCAAATGATGTAACTGATGCCAATGAGCACTCACGCTTTCTTGGGTCGTGAAGTAGTCGCCTACCCTCAACAGCTGAACGCAGTATCCAAATTGGCAACTGGTGTGAAACACAAATGGCATCCTTGCCACCTGCCGCATCTCGCGCTGAGAACAGTGCCTTTAACATTCTATTAATTATTTGATCATACGGTTCTCCCCAGGAAGGTCGCCATGGGTTATATAAATAGCGCCAAGATTTAGGGTGTTTAAGAACTCCACTACCTAGTTCAAATTTTTTGCCTTCAAAGATATTACTTGCTTCAATTAAATTCTTATCAGTTGTTAGTTGCAACTTATGGTTATCAATAATCGGTGCGACAGTTTCTTGCGCACGTTGTAATGGTGAAGAGTGGATTGCACCTAAATTTAAGTTTTTTGACCATTGCGCAACGACCTGAGCCATTTGAATACCGCGTTCACTTAACCGCCAACCTGGTTGTAGTCCATAAAGAATTTTCTCTGGATTATGAACCTCACCATGTCTTATGAAGTGAATTACTTGCGCCATGAGGTAAGCATAAAGCAGTGGAATTCAGGCTCGTTCGCTAGGGTAGTGATATGGCGCTCACAGAAAAGCGAGTTGCGTTCTTTGACGTCGACAACACCTTATTAAAAGGTTCTACCCTCTTCTTTTTGGGTCGCGGTATGTACCAAAGAGGTTTTTTTACAAAGAAAGATATCTCAGCCTTCGTTCTGGCAAATATCAGATATCGATTAACTGGAAAAGAAAATAAAGATGAAATTGCTAGATTTCAAAATGCTGCAACTGAGTTTATTAAAGGGCACAATGTAGTTGAGATTGAAAAAATTGGGCAGGAAATATACGAAGAGTATGTATCGCCAGCAATCTGGCAGGG
>KB912762.1 GCA_000383815.1 actinobacterium SCGC AAA027-J17 | reverse complement strand
ACTCTAGAGATGTTCTAGCGCGACTTGAACCAAACTGGGAAATTAGATTAATGCTCATGTTGTATGTAGGTTTGAATGAACTCTTCAAAGGATACGTACGAGTTGAAGCTAATCCACCAACAGATGTTGAATCCAAATCATTATTCCAAAGAATGACCGCATTTCCTTCAATGTCTATACCGCGTCGACCGGCTCTGCCAGTTAATTGCGTATATTCACCAGGTGAGATTGCAACATGACCTTCACCATTCCATTTACTCAATTTCTCTAAAACTACTGTTCTAGCAGGCATGTTTATACCTAATGCCAAAGTTTCCGTGGCAAAAACTGCTTTAACAAAACCTCGTTGAAATAATTCTTCGACAGTAACTTTAAATGCAGGCAGAAGTCCAGCGTGATGAGCAGCAATACCTCGCTCTAGTGCATCTGCCCACTCGTAATAACCAAGCACCACCAAATCATCCTCGGCAAGATTTTTCATATTTCTTGCAATAGCCGCTCGAATTTCTTTGCGTTCTTCGCTATTAGTCAATCGAATACCTGCAGCTAAACATTGTCTGACTGCAGCATCACAATTATTCCTTGAGAAAATAAATGTAATTGCTGGCAATAAACCTTCGCGATCCAATTTTTCAACAATCTCCGAACGCATCAGCGGTTTAGGACCCTTTGGTTTATCTCGCCAATTACCCTTTACCTGCCGATAAGTATCTCTTTCCAACCGGGTTAGCTCTGGGTTAAGTTTTTGGTTATCTCCAAAAAGATCTAATAATCGGTTTCCAAAGAGAACATGTTGATAGAGAGGCACCGGTCGAATTTCACTAACAATGACTTCGGTATCTCCTCTGACGGTTTGGAGCCATTCACCAAATTCCTCAGCGTTGGATACGGTAGCTGAAAGAGAAATCACCTGAACCGCCTCCGATAGATGAATCAGAATTTCTTCCCAGACTGCCCCTCGAAATTTGTCAGCTAGATAATGCACTTCATCCATAACAACGTATTTAAGATCGGCAATTGTCGAGGAATTTGAATAGATCATGTTTCGTAGAACTTCCGTTGTCATAACAACTATCTGGGCTTCCGAATTTATGGATGTATCACCAGTGAGTAAGCCAATTTTGCTTTCTCCATATTTGGAACTTAACTCCTGAAATTTCTGATTGCTCAACGCCTTAATGGGCGTTGTATAAAAACATTTGCCACCGGAATTGATAACCAGATCGACTGCAAATTCACCAACGATAGTTTTTCCTGCGCCAGTAGGCGCTGCAACTAGAACGCCTTTGCCGCTCTCCAGGGCGTGACATGCCTCTATTTGGAAGGGATCTAATTCAAAAGGAAAACTCTCAGCAAATTTCTTTGTTTTGGGAAATTTACTACGGGCTTTATTTAATGCGTAACTTTCTGCAGGAGACAATGTCATTTCATAAGCCAAGT
>KB912761.1 GCA_000383815.1 actinobacterium SCGC AAA027-J17 | reverse complement strand
AATAGTTAAAGAGACTCCAAATATTCTTATTCTGGAGAATTGCGCAAATATTTTGGGACCAAATGAAATGCCAAGTGCTAATCCAAAAAATACCGCAGCAAATAAAATTCCATACGCAGCTTCACCAGCTTGTAAGTCATCAACAAAAGTTCTGGCTAAACCGATTACCGCGCCAGCTGCAAAGAATGCCCCCAGCATTCCAACAATAAGGCCTCGAATAATTTTGGACCCTTTGATAAATGAAAAGCCCTCCCAGAGAGAGTGGCCTATTGAAGATTGAATTGTCTTTTTACTTGCCCCTGATGGTATCTCCTTGATTCGCCAAACCGTGAAGGCACAAAATAGAAAACTGATTGCGTTTATATATAAGGCAAGATCTGCAGCAGATGCAGGTGTGTTATTTCCCAACACAGAGTTGATTGCTCCGGTAAACAAAGCCAATGCTGAGAATAAGACCGCAGCAATAGGTGCGGTTCCATATGCTGCAAGAAGTGAAATCTGATTGGCACTTTCTAGTTTTGATTTAGGAACTAAATTTGGCACGGTTGCTTCTTTAGCTGGTGACCAAAATAAGGTAACAACCTCAGCCAAAATCGATGCTGTGTATAGCCAAAAGTAATTTCCAACAATAGGAATTGATAAATAAAGGCCAAAGCGCAAAATGTCGCAAACAACCATTAGTTTTCGGCGATCGAATTTATCTGCAATCACGCCTGCGAAAGGACCTAAAATTACCGCAGGTAACAATCTGACTATAAACACACCAGCAATTGCAAAGTTCGCCTTTGCATAATCACCACCTGCTAATTGCTGCGCCAATGCAGTAGAGGCTAGGAGTCCAAGCCAATCGCCAAATGAGGAAAATGCCATCGCTTGCCAAAGCTTTCTAAATGCTGGAATTGCAAGCACACTTCTTGATTCAGATTGGGCAGGAGCGGATGGATACGGCAACGACATGATGTAAGTCTACTTGTGACTAGTGACCACTATTTTGGTGCATTTCCAACACCAGTAGCTGCCTTTTTGGCTTTCTTTTTAGCAGCTGCGCCTTTCACGGTTTTTTCAGTAAGAGTTGGCGCACTTTTCTTTCCTCTCTTACCCTTCTTTTTAGAACCACCTGGATTTTCAATCTCCCAAGCACGTCTGCCAGCAAGTAATTCAAGAGCGCGCTCTAGAGTGAGTAACTCAACTGCATCACCACGTCTTAAAGTCGCATTTGTTTCACCATCTGTTACATAAACACCAAATCTGCCATCTTTAACAATTACATCACGTGCTGTTTGTGGATCTTTACCTAATTCCTTAAGTGGTGGCTTTGCAACGCCACGTCTTCTAACCTTAGGTTGTTTATAAATTTCAATTGCTTCATCTAGTCCAATTGAAAACAACTGATCCTCACTTGTAAGTGTGCGTGAGTCTGCTCCATGTTTCATGTATGGGCCATACCGACCATTTTGCACAGTAATCACATCATCTTGGTAGG
>KB912760.1 GCA_000383815.1 actinobacterium SCGC AAA027-J17 | reverse complement strand
AATCATGACCAGCCAAAAGCATTGATAACTCGATCGATACTTGTCCCAAGTCCGTATTGTTCTTTCAATCGCATCAAATCTGCCATTGAAGCCGGTGATTTGGGCAAATCTATGATCATCTTCGGGATAGTCACATCAGTTGCGCAATTAACTAACTTAGGTGCAATAGCTGCGTACTCTGAACTTTCGATCAATTTCTTTTGGTGATTTGCAGTAAGGCGTTCATCCCCTTTCAGATCTACAAGATCATGATTGGAAACACCTTTTGCTAAATAAACTACCTTCACATCTCGATCATCATCAACTAATTGAAAAAGATCTCGGTCACCAGTAACTATTCGAGTAGGTCCTGATTGTTCAACGCTCAAAGTTGCTATTAGATCATCTGCTTCGTAATCATCAACACCTAGTAAAGGCAGGCCAAGAGCATCAAGAACTTCAAGCAAGATAGGAATTTGAGGTGAAAGAGTGTCCGGTTCATCCTCCTCACCCTCTTCATCCAATCGGTTCAATTTGTAAGCAGGAAATAACTCCACTCGCCATGACGGACGCCAATCTCCCTCTAAGCAAGCAACTAGTCGATTAGGTTGGTATTTAACAACTAAACGAGATGTCATATCTAAGAACCCGCGAATAGCGTTGACCGGCATTCCTGACGGTGAAACCAAAGTGTCTGGCATGCCAAAATATGCGCGATACCAAAGAGATGCACTGTCTAACAGCATTAAAGTCATAACGCAGCACCTGCATAAGCAATAACACCACGATCAATTTGTTTCAAGGCTTGATCGATTGTTGGTTGAAGATCAGGCGCAGCTGCTCGTAATTGCCGGAGCAGGTCTATTATCTGTTTCATCGCTCGAACAAAATCACCCACAGTTAATTCGCTTCCCTTAAGGATTGATGTTAAAGAGTGCCCGCTTGCCCATTTATGAGATGCCCAGCAAAAACCAAGATCAGGTGCTCGCATGGGTTCTAAATTCATATCACTTTCCGCATCGTGAATCTTTGCATAGATCTTAGATACCTGCGCCAATGCCGTTTGTACATCACCTCGAGGTACTTTCGCCGCTTCATCATTGCGGGATTCATAAATACAGGCTGAGATAACCGCTACGAGATCTGATGGCGATAATGCACTAAATACTCCTGCTTGAATAGATTCAGATATTAGAAGATCAGTTTCACCGTATATTTTAGCCAGTAACTTCCCCGAGGCTGTGATTGCATCATTGTCTATATATCCAAACTTGTCCAAAATTACTTTGATCCGATCAAATCTTTTGGCGATCACATTTGTTCTTGAATCTATTCGCTCTGATAGACCATCAATCTCTCGTTGTAATCGTTGAGCGCGTTCAGTCACCCGAGAATGATTCTCTCGATCCGGGCACGCGTGAGATGGATGTTGTTTCAATCTTCTTCGAATGTTTCCGATTTCTTCTTCGATCTCATGACGTTTACGTTTGCTCCTGCGACCATCCGTTTCAAGTTTTTTGATCTCACCCCTCATGGAGGCATACTCCATAAAGTTTCCTAAATGACACTCCACTTGCTTGTACAGATCATCCCTTGCTACCTCATTCTTTCTGAT
>KB912759.1 GCA_000383815.1 actinobacterium SCGC AAA027-J17 | reverse complement strand
TTCTTGCTTAAGATCTACTTGGGTGTTTTTATCACTCACACCACTAGAGTGCTAAAGCCAAATCTAGAGGATTTATTCCAGATGCGCCAAATCACCTTTGGGCGGGATCGGTATTTAAGGGGTGTTAGAGGGTGAAGCCGAGTTTGGTGCTACTGCGGGAGGCGGTGCGCTGATCTCTAAGCCGCAGAAGGCGTTTAACTAAGAGGGGCTGCGCCATTAATGCAGCTGGTCGATCAATTAAATTATTTAGCATTTGATAGTAAGCAGGGGGCGTTAAATTGAATAACTCCTTTATTGAACTCTCTTTAGCACCAGCATGGCGCCACCAGGTGCGTTCAAACTCCAAGATCTGATTTTCTAACTCGCTTAAGCCAGAGTTAACAAGATCAGATGATGGCATAAATTCAGACATGGGGATATCTTAAAAGAGATCGCTGACAAAAGTGTGGTTTTAACTTACAGCGTGGCGAGAATGGCTGAGATATCACTCTCTTTCGTCCATGGATTAACAATTGCAAAGCGAAGAATCGGCTTACCCTTATGAGCAGATGGTGTTACAAAGCCAATTTGATCTGCCAATAATTTATCACTCCACTTTTCATAATCATCTCTACTCCACCCCACTCTTTCAAATGCCACAATAGAAAGTGATGGCTCAATTACTAACTTTAAATTTGGATGATTTCTAACCTGTGAAGCTGCATCCTTTGCGACATCCATGGTGCGCTCCATAGCTTTTGCATACTCATCTGTGCCATGGGCAGCAAGTGAAAACCAAAATGGTAATCCTCTAGCTCTTCGAGTTAAATGAATTGCATAATCAGATGGATTCCACTCATCATCCTCATCTAAGGTCTCAAGGTAGGCAGCCTTTTGCAGATGGGCCTGCTTTGCTAACTCTGGGTTACGATAGATAAGTGCGCAGGCATCAAATGGTGCAAATAACCATTTGTGTGGATCAACAATAAGAGAATCAGCCGCCTCCACACCGTTAAACAGTGGACGAACCGATGGCGCACAAAGTGCTGCTAAGCCATACGCCCCATCAACATGAAACCAAATACCTCGACTCTTTGCACATGCAGCAATGCTTTCTAAGTTATCAATGATTCCAAGATTGGTCGTTCCAGCAGTTGCAACGAGCGCGAAGACTTGATGGGTTGGATTTTCACTGTGGTATTTATCAATTACTGAAGCACATGTATCTCCTTGCAGCACACCATCTTTATCTGGCTTAATAAGCAAGAGTTCAACATCCATAACCTGGGAGGCAGATTTTATGGAGGAGTGTGAGTCCGCACTTGCGGCCAATACCCACCTGGTTACATCTTTTCGTTTTTCTCTAAACACATGACGTGCTGTTACCAATGCAGATAGATTTCCAATAGTTCCACCCTGCACAAATACCCCACCAGCACTCTTTGGCATA
>KB912758.1 GCA_000383815.1 actinobacterium SCGC AAA027-J17 | reverse complement strand
TTGAAACTCCTCAGATAAACTCACTCCGATACGATCTGGTTCCAATAGTTCACAAATTTGTAGTTGTTGCTCTAGATCAGGACAGGCTGGATATCCAAAAGAGTAGCGTGAACCTTGATATCCCTGATTGAAAATCTCTTTGAGATCTTGAGAATCAGACAAATCTATGCCCATCTCTTCGCGGGTACGGGCGTGCCAATGCTCGGTTAGTGACTCTGTCAATTGAACTGAAAGTCCATGTAGTTCAAGATACTCACGGTACAAATTTGCCTGAAACAATTTGGATATCGCCTCACTTATCGATTGACCCATAGTGATAATTTGGAATGACACCACATCTATTTCGCCGCTATCTTTACTTCGGAAAAAATCAGCTAAGCACAATCGACGATCTCTACTTTGTCGAGGGAAAGTGAATCTAACTCTCTCTTCCCCCTTATTAGGACCTTCGTGGTGCAGCACAACTAAATCATTCCCCTCGCTCACGCAAGGAAAGTAACCATAAGCAACAGCAGCGTTAAGCCATCCCTTGGACTGAACATCATTTAGCAAGGCTCTTAATTGAGGGCGACCCTGCTCTAATGCCATGCTTTCAAAATCTTTACCTTTAAGTCCCCACTGACCAAGGAACAATGCTCGTTCATCAAGCATGTCAACATAATCAGCAAGTGCAATTCCTTTCACAATTCGTGATCCAAAAAATGGAGCTTCTGGAATTGGGTTATTGCTGGCCACATCACTGCGTTTGGTGTCTATCGTGAGTTCTTTAAGATTTGATCCTCTTGGAGTTCTTCTAGGTTTAAGAGCTGGCAACTCCGCTCCTGGTACACCACGTTTGATTCCCATTAAGGTATCCATCAATTTCAAACCTTCAAATGCATCTTTTGCATACCTAACTGTGCCGCTGAATTGCTCACTTAAATCTTGTTCAACAAATGAACGAGTAAGAGCCGCTCCGCCTAAAACTATTGGCCACTTTTGACCTAAACCTCGAGAATCTAACTCTTGTAAATTCTCTTTCATAATCACCGTGGATTTAACTAAGAGCCCAGACATACCAATTACATCGACATCGTTTTCTGTTGCAGCATCGATAATCTGGTTAACAGTTTGCTTGATTCCAATATTCACAGTGTCATAACCATTATTAGAGAGAATAATGTCAACTAGGTTCTTGCCAATATCATGCACATCACCTTTTACGGTTGCAAGTAAAATCTTGCCTCTGCCTTGATCATCAGTCTTTTCAATATATGGTTCCAGGAATGCAACTGCGCTCTTCATTACCTCAGCAGATTGCAAAACGAAGGGTAATTGCATTTCACCCTTCCCAAATAACTCTCCAACCACTTTCATGCCAGCCAATAAATGATCATTAATTATTAATAACGCAGGAATTCCTGATTCGATTGCTGTTTTAAGATCATCAGTGAGACCAACTTTTTCACCATCAATAATCCTGCGTTGCAGTCTTTCTTCTAGTGGAAGGGCAGCCAGCTCTGCAGCCCGACTTTCCTTGGTAGAGGTAACCTTCACATTCTCAAATAATTCCAAGAATTTTGTCAACGGATCATAAGAAATGTTGCCTTCTCCATCGAATTCTCTTTTGTCATAAACCAAATCCAAGGCAACTTTTAACTGTTCAGCCGGAAT
>KB912757.1 GCA_000383815.1 actinobacterium SCGC AAA027-J17 | reverse complement strand
CTAAAACATAGATCTCACCTAGCGCCTCATGTCCATGATCATCATCGCCACCAGTGTGTGGCAAAGCTTGGTATTGATACTCAGTTTATTGATGGGATTTCAACTGATGGTTATGGTCAGATGGCAAAGGATGAATTAGTTAATGCAGGTGTAAAACTAGATTACATAAAGTATTCAGATAAGCCAACCTGTTTAGCAATTGTTTCAATTAGCGATTTAGGGTCGGCCACTTATGAGTTTGTAATTGAAAATACCGCCACCTTTGATTTCAATTTAGAGTGGTTACCAAATCCACAAACTGATAGACCATCACTTCTTCATATCGGAACCCTCGCCACAGTAATTGAACCAGGAGCTTCTGTCTTATTTGAATGGGCACAATCTGTAGCAAAAGTTGCACAAATAGTTTTTGATCCAAATATTAGGCCAGCTGTAATAAGTGATCGCGAGCAATATGTGGCACAGGTGGAGAGATGGATAGCGATCTCATCTGCGGTAAAGGTCAGCGATGAAGATATAAAGTGGCTTTATCCATCCATTGGGGTTGAACAGATTGTTAACGATTGGCTTACAAAAGGTTCATCACTGATCGTAGTCACACATGGTGATAAAGGATTAACTGGGTATCGAAAAAATGAAAGAGTTAGTGTTGAAGCTGTTAAGGTAAAAGTTTCTGACACAGTGGGGGCAGGTGACACAGTAGGTGCCATTTTGGTTGAGGAGATGGAAAAAGATGGCTTGGAAAGTTTGACTGGCGCAAGGCTTGAAATGATGCTTGAACGGGCTGCAAAGGCTGCTGCCATTACAGTTTCCAGGGTCGGTGCTAATCCACCAACGAGTGAGGAGCTTGAGTAATTGCTAAATATTGATTCAGATCAAATATCAATTGCAATTGATTTAGATCAGGGAGCACGTCTTGCATCTGTGCAATGGCGAGATATGCAGTTTGTGGTGCCATTTAGAGGACAAGATCTAACCTGGGGTTGGTTTGCTATGGCTCCTTTTGCCGGCAGAATAAAAAACGGTGTGGTGCGAGATTTAAAGGGTAATGAATGTCAACTGCCAACAAACTTTGATCCACCACATGCTTTAAATGGCCTGGCAGTACTTTCCTCTTGGGAGGATTTGGGAGGAGGCAGACAATTCCTAGAGCTTCCATCACCATATGAAAGTGCAACAGTTACGCAAAGTTATGAGATCTTAGATAATGCAATTCGCTGGTCACTTGAGTATGAAGCAAACGGATGTGAGCTGCCAGTAACTCTAGGTTTTCACCCCTGGTTTGCCCGTGAGATCGGTAAAGGTGATTCAGCGGAGTTATCTTTTAAAGCAAATAAGATGTTTAAAAGATCAAATGATCAGATACCAACTGGTGAGTTAATACCACCATCTACTCCTCCTTGGGATGATACATTTATTGAGATTTTAGGAACCCCTGAGATTATTTGGCCAGGGGCGGCAAAGTTAACGGTAGAAAGTTATACCCCTTATTGGCATATATATGATCAAGATGAGGATGGTATTTGTATTGAACCAGTAACCGCACCCCCTGATTCCCAAAACTTAAAGATCCAAGGTGAGAGTTATATTGAGTGCTTGATTACATTCAGTGAAGATTTTTGATTTCACTTTTTGTTGTATTATTTGGATGTTCTTCGTAAGAGAATGCTCGTAGATAAGGGACCCTTTCGGGTCCCTTATTTTGATGCTACCTGTGGTGGGACTCGAACCCACAACCTGTTCTTCGTAAGGGAACGGCTCTATCCGATTGAGCTACACAGGTAGCCCGCAGATAATAGAAGTTTTAGGAGTTATAAATTTAATAAAAATAAAATCTGTGGATACTTACTTACCCACCCGATACATAACATCACTGCCAAATTCGTTAAAGCCAAGTGACTTGTACAGTTTAAATGCTGGTTTATTCTCAACCCCAACATATAACATGACATTGTTTAATCCTTGATACTTTAAGTAATTAAGACCGGTAACAGTTAAATCTCGTCCTATTCCTTGCCCTTTGTAATCTGGATTAACTGCTAAAACATAGATCTCACCTAGCGCCTCATGTCCATGATCATCATCGCCACCAGTGTGTG
>KB912756.1 GCA_000383815.1 actinobacterium SCGC AAA027-J17 | reverse complement strand
AATCAAGGGTTGCTACATCATTAAGGTTAAGCATTAGCGAAAGAAACGCTAGATCGTTATCTCGAATAGTAAGTATGTAACCATTCCAATCTTTCCGTCGATTACTTAAAACTCTGGTGAAATTACGTAGCCTTTCAGCTTGTGGCAAGAGTGAAGCATTTATCTTTACTAGGTCTAGGGTGATACTTCTACTTGTAATTCTTGCCGAAGATTCGGGGAATAACTCACTAATCGGGACTTGGTAGAAATCCATTAGCGCAATTGCTTTTTTGAGGGATATGGCTCGGTCAGATCTTTCGTATGAACCGACTACAACCGCCTTCCATTTTCCATTTGAGTGGCGTTCTACATCTTGTAGGCTCCACCCTTTTGATTTTCTGATTGTTCGTAACTGTTCTGCTGGGTTATTTTTGTTCATGGCTGCAGGCTAGCCACACCATGATTTTGATGATTTACGATATCCACAGCCGTTCTGCTAGCATACGGCGATTCCTTTAACGATCCGTCCAGAGAGGCGGCGAAGGAGAAGTAAATGGGCATTTTGCTAACGGGCTCCGACATTGATCGGGCTATTAAGCGCATTTCACATGAAATCATCGAACACAATCAGGGTGTCGCTAATTTAGTTTTAATGGGTATTCCTACCCGTGGTGCTTACCTGGCTGAGCGGATCTGCAAATTCATAACCGAAATTGAGAGTGCTGTTGGCTGTGGCGTACTGGATATAACTCTTCATCGGGACGATCTAAGACTTCGCCCACCTAAGCCAATCCTGCCAACAAAGATGCCGCCAGGTGGCATCGAAGGCAAAGATTTAGTCCTAGTTGATGATGTTTTGTTCTCAGGGCGAACGATTAGAGCTGCCTTGGATGCAATTGGAGAGTTAGGCAGACCAAAATCTGTTCAACTGGCTGTTTTAGTCGATCGAGGCCATCGTGAATTACCAATTCGAGCTGATTTTGTCGGAAAAAATATTCCAACATCAATTAGTGAGAGCGTGAAGGTGCATTTGCGCGAATATGACAGTGAAGATTTAGTGGAGTTGATCAAATGATCACAGGACACCTCTTATCAGCCTCGGATTTAACTAAAGAGAGCGCACTGGGTTTATTAGCAACCGCCAAGGAGTTGGCGCAGATCACTGATGGACCAAATAAGAAACTTCCCACATTAAGGGGCAAAACGGTTGTCAATCTTTTTTTTGAGGATTCAACTAGGACACGAATTAGTTTTGAAAGTGCAGCCAAGAGATTATCTGCAGATGTAATCAATTTTTCAGCTAAGGGCTCATCGGTTAGTAAGGGTGAAAGCCTGAAAGATACTGCTCAAACTTTGCAAGCCATGGGTGCCGATGCGGTTGTTATCCGTCATTCAAGTTCAGGAGCAGCAAAGCGACTTGCTGATACTCAATGGATTCAAGCTGCGGTGATTAATGCAGGAGATGGAACTCATGAACATCCTACCCAAGCTTTGCTGGACGCTTTCACAATAAAGCAACATTTAAGACCATCAGAGAAAGATCTTTCAGGAGTTAAAGTTCTAATCGTGGGAGATATTCTCCACTCACGAGTTGCACGCAGTAATGTAATTTTGCTAACTAAGTTGGGTGCCAAGGTAACTTTGGTTGCGCCGCCTACATTACTTCCAGTAGGCGTTAATGATTGGCCGGTGAAAATTTCATATAATTTTGACGAAGAGATAGAAGATTGTGATGTAGTAATGATGCTTAGAATTCAACTCGAGCGAATGAACGATTCTTTCTTCCCATCAGCTCAGGAGTATTCAAAGAGATACGGATTAAACACTTCAAGGCTTCAGAAATTATCCAAGAGTGCAATTGTGATGCACCCAGGTCCGATGAATCGAGGGCTAGAGATATCAGCAGAGAGCGCTGATGATCTTAAATCTGTAATCATTGATCAGGTAAAAAACGGAGTAGCTGTAAGAATGGCAGTTTTGTATGAGCTACTAGGTGGCGCACCGATTGGAGAGCAAAGATGATAAAGATTGTTGGCGCCAAATTAACTGATGGCAGGGTTATAGATCTAGATATTGATAACCAAGTAATAGTTAAAATTGAAAATTCCACTAATGATCTCAGTAAGGGCGCAGTTGATGGTAGTTCCAAGTTGTTAATACCAGGTTTAGTAGATATGCATACCCACTTAAGAGAGCCTGGCCGTGAAGATTCTGAAACAGTTTTGACTGGCTCCAGAGCAGCAGTAGCTGGAGGATTCACCGCAGTTTCAACGATGGCAAATACAAATCCTGTGGCTGATAATGCTGGAGTAGTTGAACAAATTTACCGGCTAGGAAAAGAAGCAGGTTTAGTTGATGTTAATCCAATTGGAGCGGTTACTAATGGTTTAAATGGTGAAAAATTATCGGAGATGGGTGCAATGGCTGATTCCATCGCTAAAGTTAGAATTTTCAGTGATGACGGCAAGTGTGTATCTGATCCGTTAATAATGCGAAGAGCACTTGAGTATGTAAAAACCTTTAATGGCATCATTGCTCAGCATGCGCAGGAACCTAGGTTGACTGTTAATGCACAGATGAATGAAGGAAGTGTCTCGGCTCGAATTGGATTACCAGGTTGGCCAGCAATCGCAGAGGAAGCTATTATCGCAAGAGATATTTTGCTAGCAGAGCATGTTCAATCACGTCTGCATATTTGTCATGTTACAACTGCAGGTGGTGTGGAGCTGATACGTTGGGCAAAACAGCGTGGGATTCACCTGCTGTTAACCAACGCAACACATTATCTCCACTCGAGTTTGATGGGAGTA
>KB912755.1 GCA_000383815.1 actinobacterium SCGC AAA027-J17 | reverse complement strand
GATGCGGAATGTGTTTGCCAAAAAATACTTTAGGAAAGATTGTAAGGAGTACCATTCTTGACACTGGTTTGACTATAAAAACATCAAAATATCCATCAGAATTTGATGCGTCCGGACAAATTCTCATACCTCCACCATAAGTCTGACCATTAGCTATAGATAAAAGCATCGCTGAAATGGTTAGTTGCTTTCCATCGATTTCTACTTCGTATGTAATTGGCTTGAAGCGCGCTAAAGTTAGCAAAGTACAAAGCGTGTACTTCAACCGGCCCTTGGGCCATTTAATTCGGTTAGCTAATGAATTTACTAAAGCATCAAATCCAGTGCTCAAAACTTGCACATACCAATGTTCTCCAAAAGATCCTGAAATTTTCCCAAGATCTATCTTGTCAGCATTTGATGATTTGATTGCATGATAGATGTCAGGAAGAGATTTTTGGTAAGTGCCTACGGCCCGCGCAAAATCGTTGCCAGTACCGGCAGGGATAACAGTAAGAGCTATCGGTTTACAAGCCACATACTGAAGGCATAAATTGACTAGTCCATCTCCACCAACGGCAACCAGATATTGATATTTGTTTGTCTCTAACTCTTGCTCGACCAGGCGTTTTGTATCTGCGGCTGAGTCAGTATTAATCACCTTATAGATCTGGTGATCTTTTTGCATGAGAGTGCTTAACTGATTTGATAATTTCCCAGCTTTACCTTTTCCGGACTGTGCATTTACAACTATCAACCACATTTAAATTGCTTCGGGTTTTTGTATTGGAGAAACACCCAAAGAGTGATCTTTACTACGGTTTCGTCGCTTATCAGTTAGTAGTGCAAACAGACCGCTGATGAAATAGATAAGACAAAGTGGAATTGCTAGCAATGTCATAGTAATTGGATCAGGAGTAGGGGTGAATGTTGCTGTAAACAAAAAACAAAGAAAAACAGCCGTTCGCCATGGTTTGAGTATCGATCTGCCTGACAATACCCCTAGTAAATTAAGCGCAACTAAGAACAGTGGTAAAACAAATGCTATGCCGAATATCAAAATCAGTCTTAGTACAAAATCTAAGTACTCATCAAAGCGCACAAGATTTCCGAGATTGTCCGGTGTGAAACCAAGCAATACGTCTACTGCATGTGGCAGGATCAAATAGGCAAGAGCTGCACCAGTGGCAAATAAAGGTGTGGCTACGCCTGCAAAAATCAAAGCAACTTTTTTCTCTTTCTTGTGCAGCGCTGGGGTGATAAATGACCAAAGCTGGTAGATCCAAACTGGAGCAGCGAGAATAACTCCACACAAAATGGATATCTTTACCTGTAAATTGAAAGGGCCAAGAATTCCATTAACATACAAATCCCCACAACCATCTTGCGTAGGGGCGGAAGAACTGCCTAAATCGCAAAAAGGTAAAGTGAGTAATCGAATAATTTCTTGATAGAAAACCCAACCCAACGTCGCAGCCAATAGGATGCCGATAACGGATTTAATTAATCGATCACGAAACTCATGAATGTGATCAAGCAGGGGCATACGGTCACCCCGCTTCTTACGCATACAACTTACCTATCAGAACTAGGATCTGATTTTTTATCCTCTTTTGCATCATCTTTGTTCATTTCCTGCACTTCACTCTTAAAAATGCGAAGTGAGCGCCCGAGCGACCTGGCTGAATCCGGTAAACGTTTAGAGCCGAAAAGTATTAAGAAAACAACTGCAAGTACTAGAAGATGCCAGGGTTTCAATGAGTTCATGCGCCAATACTACCTTAACTGCCCCTCTGACTTGAATAGGCGTTTAATAGGTTTTTTGCCCTCTGTTCAATCATTTCTGATAAAGCTATCGGCGAAATCACAGTGATGTTTGGTGCATAACTTATTACGGCCCTACTAATCCACTCAAGATTATTAACCTTCAGAGTTACCTTAATACCATCTGTCGTTAATCTTTGATCAACAATAATAGATGTATTGCGTTCAATGAAATTTGTTAGCTTAACATCAACCATCAATTCTACTATTTGATCAATTGAAGTGCTTTTAACTAAATCTAATTCCGTGCGCTCCCCAATCTCGCACTTACTTATTAGATCTAATTTGAAAACCCGATCAGACTGTCGATCCATATCATAAGCTGACAAATAGAGATTTCCATTTAACATACTAATGTTATATGGAACAATCAGCCTTGTAGATAATTGATCTTTAGAAACAGATTGATATTCAATGCTGAGTTGCTTCCTTTGCGAAATTGCTGTGTTAATAACAGAGTAATAGGGCGATGAACTTATCTCTTTAGCCAGTAGAACTGAATCTTGATCTGTTTCCTTATGAACCTTCTGGAGAAGGGTGCTGATTTTATCCAACTTGTTTGGTTCATTCACGTTTATTTCCCGCAAAATTTCTAAGCCTAGTTTTATAACGACCATTTCATTACTAGAAAAATTACGCGGCTTAGTTAAAACCTGTGGCTCAATGATAGAAACAATCCCATCTTCAAAAGTTAAATCAATTAGCTCATATGGGGTGTAACCAGGTAACCCACAAAGGAATATAAGCTGAAGATCTTTTTCAATTTGTTTTTGTGTAACAGAAAATTTCGCAGCCAAATCTATTGTGGAGATTCCCGGATTTTCCAGAATATAGGGAACTAAATCCATGGTTCGAAGGGCTCTCTGAGCAGCATTGTCAGCCATTAACTAATTCCTCACAATTCGCGATAAGTTTTTCGCGGATTGATTCAGGCGATAAAACAATAACGTCCGATCCAAACCACAACAGTGATTCAATAAGTTCATCGGCTATGAGGTATTCAAACGCCATGCGATCCCA
>KB912754.1:28854-100106 GCA_000383815.1 actinobacterium SCGC AAA027-J17 | reverse complement strand
GTTTTCAGTATTGGTTAAATTGATTGCAGATGCGTTATTAATCAAGATATCAATTCCACCAAACTCAGCTGGCGTAATCATTGATGCACTTCGTTGCGCCAAGATCGCACTAGATCGCAAGATTGGTGGACCACTACTTTCACCATCTAGCTACTTTATGAAATCACCACCTATTCAATACACCGATGAGCAGGCCTACCAAAAGGTAGAACAGTTCATTGAAGGAAATATCGAAAGATAAAAATAAGAAAGTGTAAGTAAAAAACCCTAAGGTGTTTTAAACCTTAGGGTTTTTTGCCCTCTTGGAGAGTGAGGGCCTTAAATCGTCGCGTCAGCTTCTACGCGACGAATGTGCGCAAAGCCAAGTAGGGATAGAACCAGCATCAACACGCCACTGGTTGCAGCAGCCCATGCGGCATACAGTGCAATTTGGCCGATCTGCCAAAATGCAAATGAATAAAGTAAAAGGCCACGTAATGTCTCGCCCATAAACAAGGATGTGCGTTGACCCATTAATGTTGCCGCTTCAGTTGAAAGTTGCATATTTGCTGGCTCAGCCTTTGATTTAGCAGATGCAGCTAATGCCAAACTGCTCACCTCAGAGTAAACCTTGCCACCGGCAATTGCCTTAAGGTGTGAGCCGATATAAAAATCAGCGTAAACCTGGGCTTGTTTGCCAGTAGTAAGTGGCATATTTGAAAATGGTGCAAGAGCTGATTGCGCCTCTTCAGATAGTGCCTTAAAGCCAGCACTTTCTTTATCTGGCATAGTAATTTTTTGCTGAGATAGTTGTGTTGCAACAGACTCATTAGCAAAGGATGCGCCCCAGTTAAGAAGAGCGGCTGCAACAAATAAAAATACAGAAAGGCCCAAACCGACAAAGCTGACGATTCGATCGAAGGTGCGACGTTTCATTATTAGTTTCTCCTAATTTCTCCAGTTGTACTGCCGTTAAGAAGCCATGTGCTTCTCACTGCTATTGATACTCCTGAATCAAATTAGGTATGAGAGTTTTTAGTGGGGGTGGCACTTAGGCAGAAATAATGAGTGGCAGCACTTAGATATAAGTCACAAAATTATGAAAAAAAAGTGTTAATCCACGTGCTTTCCGCAAATTTGTTCTCCATTAGGTCCAACAGTTAAATGGCTGCAAGCAATTCCCAATTTATCAAATGCTTTATCGCCAAAGTGTGATCGGTATGCCAAAGCTAGAAGTACTCGTACATTTACCTCACCATTTGATTTAATCCCAAAGGCGTGAGCAACCCTGGATACTGTGTTCTCAATGACCTTTTCAGTGTGTGCGGTTGTTTTCGCGATTGCAGAGTTGGTTAGCCCATCACAGAGATGTTCACAGACCAACTGCTCAAACGGGGTTAGCTCCCGTAGCAGGATATTTACATCCAAGGTCACTCTCCAATGATCTGACCCTATTGTGCTCCTTAAACTGGTCATTCTCCAACAAGGTGGAAAGAGGGCGATTTCGGCTTACTATTACGCCATGAGTTTTATCAAATCAGAGCAGATTGGCGCAGTTTTACACCTGACCTTAGATCGACCAGAGAAGAAAAATGCGATTACGCAAGAGATGTATCAAACTTTGGCAAATAAAATAAATGAAGCAGCATCTGATTTTGGGATTCGAGCAGTGGTCATTTCTTCAAATGGGGATTCATTTACCGCTGGAAATGACATAAATGATTTTGCTAATGATCCACAAATGGATTCTGGATCACCGGTTTTTAGTTTTTTATTTGCAATTCATAACTTCCCAAAGCCGCTGATTGCAGCAGTTAAGGGTCGAGCTGTTGGAATTGGCACCACTATGTTGATGCATTGTGATTTAGTAACAGCAAATCCAGATACTAAATTCTCTATGCCATTTGTTTCTCTCGGGCTAGTTGCAGAAGGTGGCTCAAGTTACCTATTTCCAAGGCTGGTTGGCCATGCAAAGGCAGCTGAGATATTTTTTACCGGCCGAACATTTTCTGCGCAAGAGGCGCTAGAGATGGGATTGATTAATTCAATCGCCGAAGATGAATTAGCTGCTGGGATGGAATTTGCGCGCGAGATCGCTGAGCAGCCACCAACAGCTGTTATTAACACCAAAGCATTGTTAAAGAGTTCATCTCATGAAGCTTTAAATCAGGTGATACTGGCAGAGGGGGAGTTATTTAAGATGGCAACTCAATCCGAAGAGGCACAGATGGCATTTATGAACTTCTTAGCTAAAAAGAGTAAGGTCAAGTAATGACATTAGCGGGTAAGCGAATATTTGTAACTGGTGGCTCACGCGGTATTGGACTTGCCATCGCATTACGTGCTGCTAAAGATGGTGCATTCATTGCCATCGCTGCTAAAACTGCTGAAGCCCATCCAAAATTGCCTGGCACAATTTTTACTGCAGCAAAAGATATTGAGGCAGCTGGTGGCAAAGCCTTGGCAATTCAATGTGATATTCGAGATGAAAATCAAATAGCTCAAGCAGTTGAGCAGGCAGCAAATGAATTTGGTGGAATTGATATCTTGATTAATAACGCATCTGCAATCAATTTAACCAATACTGAAAACACTCCAGCTAAGAGATTTGATTTGATGATGGGTGTAAATACCCGAGGTACATTCTTAACCTCACAGGCTTGCCTGCCATATTTGAAAAAGAGTGCGCAAGAGGGAAGAAACCCACATATTTTGATGCTCTCGCCACCATTATCAATGAAGGGCAAATGGTTTAAACCCCATCTGGCTTACACAATGGCAAAGTATGGAATGAGTATGTGTGTATTGGGATTAGCAGATGAGTTAGAGCGAGATGGCATTGGTGTTAATGCGCTATGGCCAAGAACTGCAATTGATACCGCTGCTTTAGCAATGATTCCAGGGGTAGATACTGCATTTTGCCGAACCACTGAGATTATCTCTGACTCAGCCTACATAATTCTAAATCGAGCAGGAAAAGAGTGCTCTGGTAATTTCTTTATTGATGATGAGGTGTTGGCCAGTGAAGGAATAGTTGATTTAGATAAATACGCGGTAGTTCCTGGCACTAAAGAGTTTATAAAGGACTTATATGTTGATTAGAGGCTAAATCCAACTGGTAGCTCTAATCTATGTTTTTTTAGAAGCGCACTATCTTTAAGTAAATCAGATGTTTTACCATCTGCTGCAATTACGCCGCCAGAAAGAATCAAAGCCCGCTCACATAACTCATTGGCATATGGCAGATCATGGGTAACCATGATCATTGTGATATCTAGGGATCTTAAAATATTTGCTAACTCACGCCTACTTGCTGGATCAAGATTTGATGAAGGCTCATCTAAGACTAATATCTCAGGCTTCATCGCCAAAACTGTGGCAACTGCAACTCTTCTTCGTTGACCAAATGATAAGTGATGGGGTGGACGATCTTTGTACTCAAGCATTCCAACTAAGGAGAGTGAATCTTCAACAACTTTATTTAGCTCACTATCTCGAAGTCCCATGTTGTAGGGACCAAATGCCACATCTTGGCCAACAGTTGGCATAAATAATTGATCATCTGGATCTTGAAAAACGATTCCAACCTTTGATCTGATTTGCTTTAGCGCTGCCTTATCACTGCTATCTACTAATTTGCCAGCGACAAAAACTCTTCCATGACCAGAGGATAAAATCCCATTTAGGTGCAAAATTAAGGTTGTCTTACCAGCACCATTTGGCCCAAGGAGTGCAACTCTCTCACCACGCTTTATCTTTAGATTTACTCCATATAAGGCTTGGTTGCCATCTGGGTAGGCAAAAGCTAACTCTTCAATAACTAGGGAGTTGTCACTATTACTCATTGATTTATCCTAACCATCTACTAAGTAGTGAGATCACCAAGGCAAGAGTTGGAATAGAAAGGGCAACTACCCAATGCTTTGGATAATTTGGCACTCTCTCTTCCTTTGGCAGATCTCCCAGGTAGCCGCGGGCAATCATCGCTAGATGAACTCGCTCACCTCTTTCATAGGATCGAATGAAAAGAGCTCCAGCAGCAGTTGCAAGTACTGGCCACTGCTTAATTCCAGTTGCTTCAAATCCTCTAGCTGATCTGGCAACTGCCATTCGTTGCATCTCATCATTTACTACATTTATGTAGCGAAGCATGAAGGATGCAATCTGCACCATTGGAGTTGGCATTTTCAAAATCTCAAGTCCGCGCAAAATTTCTCGGGCAGTAGTAGTTCCAGAGAGGTTAATCGCTACCAAGATACCCAGCGTGCCTTTAGCAACGATGCTAGCTCCAGCTAGTAAGCCATCTCGGTACAAATTTAATGAGCCAATCTCAAACCGCTCACCACTGCCAAAAAAAGGCATCAATAGGGCAAAAAATATAAAGGGAATCTCAATTAAGGATCTCTTTGCAACTGTAGTTATGGGTAACTTAGCGATCTGAGTAACTGAAATAATTATTAAAAAGAAGGCGATAAATGCTGGCCAATTTGAGATATCGGTTGAAACCGCCACAATTATAAAGAGCAGGCCAGCAACAATTTTAATGTGTGCTGGTATTTGATGAACTATTGAATGCCGGTGAAGATAAAGTCGCTCGCCAACATCATGACCATGGTGATGATCGGATTTCTCTTTAGGAGCTAAATTATTGATTTTTACTTGGCGCTTTCTTTCGAATCAGCATAAATAAGCCCATAGCAACCAGCGCAGTAGCTACAACACCGATTAGGCCTGCAAAGCCAACTGAAAGACGAGCATTTTCTAATCCGGCAATACCGTAATCAGATAAAGTGAAATCACCAAAGGTGTGATCTTCTGCAGTCTCAATGAACCCCACATCTTCAGCAACTTTTTCCAAACCATCAGGGGATGAAGATGCGTAGAACGAGGCACCACCTGCTAGCAAAGCGCTAATTAGTAAAGCTGATGCGTAGAATTTACGATTTGAAATCTTCATCTACTAAGACCTTATCTCCAGGGTAGTATTTTTCTTATCCCAGCCGAAAACCAGATCAGATCGGCTTGCCAACACAGCACTTACGGTAAGTGCTGTAATGATTGCCTCACCAATACCAATCAGAATATGAGTTCCAACCATTGCGTTTAAAACTGCCCCTACAGAGAAGGTAGCGTTTGCACCAATTGCATATTGAATTACAAATCCAACCGCAGCAGCTGGAACTGAGATAAGTGCTGAAATGAAGGTTGCTACCACCAGCCAAGATTTAGTTTTAGGAAGGATCTTTTTCAAAAGCATAAATACTGCAAAACTCACCCAAACACTGATCACTGCCATATTGAAAATACTTAAGCCAAGTGCAGTTAATCCACCATCGGCAAATAAAAATGCTTGAATTATTAAGACAACAACAAGCGCCAAGGTGGCTGCGTAGGGTCCGACTAAGACCATCGCAAGTGCTGCGCCAATTAAATGGCCACTAGTTCCAGCAGCTACTGGAAAATTAAGCATTTGAACTGCGAAAATAAACACTGCAGTTAATCCAGCAAGGGGAGCACTTTGCTCACTTAGCTGCCGTCTAGCTCCTTTGACTGCGCCGGCAACGGCTACGGCTGAGGCAGCAGCAAAGGCGGCTGAGGTTGGCAGGTCGATAAAGCCATCTGGGATATGCACGACCCTATGTTATTGCAAACGATTTGCATCTGCAACAAATACCCATAAAGAGTTGCTACTGTGTCTTAGTGAGGAATTCCAAACTCAAAATCAGTTTTGTAGCCACCTTATTCGGGGCGCTAGCAACTGTCGCAATTGGTTTAACACCTGCTGTTGCCCACACAAATCTCATAACTCAAACTCCTGAGGCTAATTCTCAAATTGCCAGCTGGCCCGCCCAGATTACTTTGGAGTTTGATGAGCAGTTACAAAATTTAGGTGATGAGAAAGCTAATTTCCTAGTTGTAAACAACGCAGCAGGGGATCAGGTTAGTGAAAATGATGAAACCCTTGTAGGTAACACAATTACTGTGACCCTCTCACCAAATCAGGTGCAAGGTCCGGTGTTGGTTTACTACCGAGTGGTATCAGGGGATGGTCACCCAGTAGAGGGTGAGTACACATTCACTTATGGAATTGGTGTAGAAACTGCTGAAGGAGTAGTTGAAGAGGAAACAACTGAGTACCCAATCGCAGTTTATTTAGCTTCTGCTGTCTTTATAGTTTCTGGATTGTTTTTTGCTATCTACTCATATCGCAGAAGAAGTAGGATTTAAAAAAATAATGCCCCGGTGGTTAACCGAGGCATTATCTGCAATCTCTTAGAGATCGTAGTAAAGCTCAAACTCAGCTGGATGTGGTCGCAATCTGACGTAATCCACCTCTTGCTTGCGCTTGAAGTCAATCCAGGTATCAATTAGATCCTTAGTAAATACCCCACCGCGAGTTAAAAACTCATTATCTCGCTCTAAGTTATCAAGTACGGCATCAAGTGAGCCAGGAACCTGTGGGATAGATTTTGCTTCATCCCCCTCCAACTCATATAGATCTTTATCTACTGGCTTTGGTGGCTCAATCTTGTTTTGAATTCCATCTATTCCAGCCATCAACATCGCAGCGAATGCTAAATATGGATTAGATGATGGATCTGGACAACGGAACTCAATTCGCTTGGCCTTTGGATTAGATCCAGTAATTGGAATACGAATACAAGCTGATCGGTTTCTAGCTGAGTAGACCAGATTTACCGGGGCTTCATACCCTGGAACTAAGCGCTTATATGAGTTAACTGTTGGATTAGTAAAGGCAAGCAAGCTTGGTGCGTGCTTTAACAATCCTCCGATATACCAACGAGCCATATCTGAAAGATTTGCATATCCATCTCCCCAGAACAATGGTTTGCCATCTTTCCAAAGTGATTGGTGAACATGCATACCGCTGCCGTTATCGCCAAACAATGGCTTTGGCATAAAGGTTGCAGTTTTACCAGCTGCCCAAGCGGTGTTCTTTATGATGTATTTAAACTTCATTAACTCGTCCCCAGCTGTCAAGATATCGCTGAAGCGGTAGTTAATCTCCATCTGGCCAGCTGTGCCAACCTCATGGTGGGCTCGCTCAACTAGTAAACCAACCTTGCCAAGATTCATAACCATCTCATCGCGAAGATCTGCAAATTGATCAGTTGGTGAAACTGGGAAGTAACCGCCTTTAATTCTGGTGCGATAGCCACGGTTTGGTGTGCCATCTGCATCCTCTTCAATACCGGTATTCCAAGCACCCTCATAAGAATCGATGTGATGGAAAGCCTGATTCATGCCAGTTAAAAATCGGATGCGATCAAAGACATAAAACTCTGCCTCTGGTGCAAAGAAAGCAGTGTCGGCAATTCCAGTACTGCGCATAAATTCAACTGCTTTTGCAACAATGCCGCGGGGATCTCTTGAGTATGCGGTGTTGTCATCTGGGTTATGCACTGAGAATAAAATGATTAAGGTTTTTTCCTTACGGAATGGATCAAGATAAGCAGATGATGGAACTGGTAATAACTTCATATCTGATTCATGGATTGATTGGAAGCCTCTAATTGATGAGNCATCAAACATTAAGCCATCTTTAAAAACGCTTTCATCAAATGATTCCACCGGCACATTAAAGTGATGTTGAATACCTGGTAGATCGATAAATCTGACATCAATCAACTTCACATCATTCTTTTTGATGTAATCGAAGATCTCTGTGGAATTCTTAAACATCTATTCTCCTTGGATAAATTTTGCTGAAAGAAGGGCGACTTTGCTCCGCTTCAGATGGGTAAAACCTAGTAGAAATTAATGAAAAGTCCGTAAAGCACGTGTTACATCTATGTTTCGCTTACCCCAGGTGGGCTAGGGTTGCCCGCATGAGTTGGGAAAATAACCCGAGTTTGTTGCCAGATGCCTCCCTGGGTAGGCGGCTATTAGCCCTGGTGATTGATTGGACGATGTGCCGATTAATTGCAGCCCTGCTTAGCCCGTCGGTGATTCCAGATAACACCTTCTCCACCCTAATCATTTTCTACCTTGAGGTCTGTTTATTCACCATAACTTTTCAAGCATCAGCTGGCCAGAGAATTATGGCGATTAAGGTTGTTACCTATCCTGATCAACGACGGGTTAGGCCAACAAAAATTCTGTTGCGCACATTGCTGATCTGTTTAGTACTACCGGCAGTCTTTACCAACAATGGCAGAGCACTTCATGATCACTTTACAAATAGCCAAACAGTTAGAGAGCGTTACTAAACCCTACCTACGTGGCATCTTAAGATTTGTTGGCATTGGACCCTTAGGCATTGGCAGATTTAAGCCACCAACTGATTTCAATCTAGCTCGCACCTCTCGAAGTTGCACAGTACTTAACTTCTTTGGCAATTTCTTTAAGTGTTTTTGCAATTTTCTAATTGAAACCTGGCCTTGAGCGCTACCAACCACAATCTCAGTTACTGGCACTCCAGATAAAAATCTCTCCATCTTTCGTCTTTCATCCTGCATTAATGACTTAACACCAAAGCCACCCTCGCCAACTAAAATAATGCCAGCTTTAGCAGATACTCGGTGGACCATATCTTGATCGCGGTTAACATTTACTGCTGGTGTGGTTAAAAAGCCTCTGCGAATGGACATTAAAACACTTGCCCCAGCGCCGACCTGACCTTCAATTGATGAGAATGCAGCTGAGTTTGCATAGCGAGTGAAGAGAAAAAACGCCGCCAAAAATGCCATGGGTAGCGATAAAAAGCCAGCATAAATTGGATGACCTAAATTATTACCAATAATAATTCCAAAGGTTAAAACTAAGATGAAAACAACGGCACACCAAAGAATTGATAGGGGAGAGTCCTTTTTAACTAATCGATAAGCATCCTTTACAACCGCTAATTGGGATTGTTTTTTTGGCGCATCAGCTTTACCAGCCGCAGCTGCTGCTTCCTTCTTTTTCTTTCTTCCAAACATCTTTCTCCCTTACTTAACTGCCCGGGCAGCCATCGCTTGGTTGTACAGGCGACCTGCTCTATAGCTAGAACGTACCAATGGACCACTCATAACACCAAGAAATCCTATTTCTTCCGCCTCTTTACTCAACTCCACAAACTCATTTGGCTTAACCCATCTCACCACTGGATGGTGTTTGGCAGTTGGCCTTAAGTACTGGGTGATTGTAATCAAATCACAACCAGCCCCACGTAGGTCAACTAATGCCTGGGAAATCTCCTCCCGAGTTTCACCCATTCCTAGAATTAAATTTGATTTGGTAATCAAACCAAAATCTCTAGCTTGGGTGATGACCTCTAATGATCTCTCATATCTAAAGGCTGGACGGATCTGCTTAAAAATTCTTGGCACCGTCTCTAAGTTATGTGCAAAGACTTCAGGTCTGGTTTCAAATACCTGATTTAGTAAATGAGCATGGCCACTAAAATCAGGGGCCAACATCTCAACTCCAACACCAGGATTTAAATGGTGAACTTGGGAGATAGTCTCGGCATAGAGCCAAGCACCCTCATCATCTAGATCATCTCGGGCAACGCCTGTAATGGTTGCATATTTTAAATTCATCACCTTTACCGATTCGGCAACTCTTCTTGGTTCATCTCTATCTAATGGCAGTGGCTTGCCAGTATCAATATTGCAAAAGTCGCACCTTCTAGTACAGGCCTCACCACCAATTAAAAATGTAGCCTCTCGGTCCTCCCAGCACTCAAAAATGTTTGGACAAGCTGCCTCTTGGCACACCGTATGCAAACCCTCTTTAGCAACTAATGAACGAAGCTTTGTGTACTCAGGTCCCATGTGCGCTCGAGTTTTAATCCACTCCGGTTTTTGCTCAATCGGTGTTTGGGAGTTTCTAGCTTCAATTCGAAGTAACTTGCGACCATTTGGTGCGGTGCTCATTGGGATAATCTCTCTAAAACAGGGGTTAACTGCTTGATTAAAGTTGGCATAACTTCATCAACAGTTACTGATCGATCAAGTTCTTTAGCTAAAGATGTGATCTGCGCATCGGCAATACCACAAGGAATAATTTTGGCGTAGGCAGAAAGATCCGGATTCACATTTAAGGCAAATCCATGCGTGGTTACGCCTTTGGCAACTCGTAATCCGATTGCGGCAATTTTTCGATCTCCCATTTGATCTCTTACCCAAACACCGCTTCGCTCGCAGTAGCGATCAGCCTTGACTCCAAAAAGTTCACACACTTGAATTAATGAAGTTTCTAACTCTCGCACAAAGCCGACTACATCAGCTGAATTCTTTAATCTCAAGATTGGGTAACCAACAATTTGTCCGATTCCGTGCCAGGTTATTTTTCCTCCACGATCAACATCTATCACTGGCGTGTTATCAATAGGACGGTCGACTAATTCAGTTCTGCGCCCTGCGGTATAAACCGACGGATGTTGAAGCATAAGTAATCTATTTTCAATTTGATTATTTGCAATTTTTTCTTGTAACTGTTTTTGCAATTCCCAGGCAGTTAAATAATCAACCACACCAAGCTCTTCAACCTTAAGGCTCTTAACAATAGATATGGTTGAACTCACATGCCTAGCCTAATTGGCTCCTTAATTTTTAGCGAAAGTTTGCTTAAGAGCGCAGGGCTGGTGTGAGCAAAATGGCATGAATGATAGATTTCACCCTCGCCAAACAACTTGAAGGGCTCAATTTTCCATGACTACCAAAATCAGATCAAAAGGCTCCGTTAAGGGTCGCAAACCACTTTGGATTGCGATTGTGGCCATCATCGCCTGGTTAGGTATCTCATCTGTTGCAGGACCAACATTTGGAAAACTCTCAACAGTTCAAGAAAATGATAACGCTGCTTTTTTGCCCGATAACGCTGAGTCAACGCTGGCTGGCAAGGTGACGGTTAAATTTACCGACAGCTCAAATGATCAAATCCCAACTTTGTTAGTTTTTTTAGGTGATGTTGATCCCAAGAAAAACCCTGCCAAACTAATTGAAATTCAAAATTATTTAGACAAATTAGGCGAGAAGATTTTGCCAGAATCAGGCAAGCCCATTAGTTCTTACATAGTGCCAGGATTTCCTATACAAGCGGTTCCTTCAGAGGATGGTAAAGCAGCGCTAGCGAATATAGCTCTTGATTCCAAGATTGGTGAAGAAAATATTGAAGAGAAACCAACTTTACCTATTCTCATTGAATTTATTCGTGAGGATTTAAAGAAAAATTTTGAGGCGAAGAGTCTGACAACGCATGTAACTGGATTTGGTGGAATTTTTGCAGATTTGTTTAGTGCTTTTGGATCAATTGATACAACCTTGCTGTTAACAACATTGATAGTTGTATCAATTATTTTGATTGTTGTTTATCGATCCCCATTACTCTGGATTCTGCCGTTGTTTACCGCGGTTACAGCATTGTCATTAGCTGGAACTTTGGTTTATTTCCTTGCAAAGGCGGGGACTATTGATTTGAATGGACAGTCGCAAGGAATTCTTTCGGTATTGGTTTTGGGTGCTGCAACTGACTATGCCTTGCTGCTCATTGCCAGGTATCGAGAAGAGTTGCATCATCATGAGTCAAGATATGACGCGATGAAAGTCTCACTGCGTGGCGTGTTTGAACCAATACTTGCCTCAGGATCAACTGTCATTGCCGGTTTATTAGTGCTACTCCTAAGTCAGTTGTCAGGTAACAGAGGTTTAGGCCCAGTAGGTGCAATTGGAATTGCCTCAGCCATGATTACCGTCCTTACATTTTTGCCAGCGCTTTTAGTAGTTTTTGGTCGCTGGATTTTTTGGCCGAAGGTTCCACGTTTTGATGATGTTGATGAACAATTAGGTGGTATCTGGGCAAAAATTGGTGCTGCAGTAGAAAAGAATCCAAAGCGAATTTGGATTTCAACTGCATTAGTACTAACGATTTTTGCTGGTTTTTCTTTTACCCTTAAGGCTGATGGTTTAGCCAATACTGAGGCTTTCACCACTAGAACTGATTCTGTAATTGGACTTGAAAAATTGGGCGAGCACTTCCCGAGTGGCGAGGGATCTCCCGTTGAGATAGTCGTGAAAGAAAATGATGTTACTGCTGCAACCTCAGCTCTTCTTACTGTTGCTAACGTTGCATCTGTCGAACCAATTGTCGCCGGTCAAAAGATTCCAGGACAACCTATTCCACCAATCAAAGTGGTAGAGGGCAAAGTATTGCTAAATGCTACTTTAAAGGTTGCTCCTGACTCGGTTGAGGCTAGAAATACAATTCCTCAGATCAGAGAAGCTGTTCATGCTGTGGATAAGGAAATTTTAGTTGGCGGTGGTACTGCAGTTCAATATGACACCGATGTGGCATCACGCCAAGATAATCGACTAATCATTCCAATCGTGCTGGTGATTATTGGAATTATTCTAGGTTTGTTGCTGCGCAGCATTTTAGCCGCCGGTATTCTCTTGCTGACAGTAGTGCTCTCATTCATGGCTACCCTTGGTGTTTGCCAACTAGTATTTGAGCACGTCTTTGGTTTTGCTGGCGCAGATGCTTCATTCCCACTCTTTGCTTTCATCTTTTTGGTTGCACTTGGTATTGATTACAACATCTTCCTAATGACCAGAGTTAGAGAAGAGGCAATTAAGATTGGTACTCGTAAGGGTGTAATTAAGGGTCTAACAGTAACTGGTGGGGTTATTACCTCAGCCGGAATCGTTCTAGCTGCAACCTTTGCTGTTCTTGGTATTTTGCCATTGGTATTCTTAGCGCAACTAGGCTTTGCAGTCGCTTTTGGTGTATTGCTTGACACAATAGTTGTTCGATCTTTGTTAGTTCCAGCTCTGGTTCATGTAATGGGACCAAAGATTTGGTGGCCGTCAAAGTTGCAATATGAGGGTAAGAAGTAGGATCTAAGTATGGCTCCCCGCGTTGGTATCGCAGGATACGGTTTAGCGGGGCGGTACTTTCATGCACCACTTTTGCGCGGAGCAGGTTTTGAAGTTGCGGCAATACTTACAACTAATTCTGCACGTATCTCAAATGCCAAAACTGATTTCCCACAAGCAGAAATTGTTGGAAATATTGATGATCTACTAAATTGCAAACTAGATCTGCTTGTAGTTGCCTCTACAAATGATGCTCATGCCAAACAAGCGATTGCCAGTTTAAAAGCTGGAGTGCCAGTTGTAGTTGATAAGCCAATGGGGCGAACTTTAAAAGAGACACAAGAGATAATTGATGTGTCAAAACAAACTGGCGTACCAGTAACAACCTATTTCAATCGTAAGTGGGATTCAGATTCTTTGACTATCAAGAAAGTTTTAGCAGATGGTGTCTTGGGAAAAATTTTTCGGTTGGAGTCAAGGTTTGAAGTTTTTAAACCAAGATTAAAGGGAGATTCTTGGCGTGAAAATCAAAGCGCAGCTGAAGGTGGGGGAAATCTTCTAGATTTACAGCCACATCTACTCTCAACTGCTCTTGATTGGTTTGGCCCAGCGGAGTTGATCTCCTCATCCGTTAGATCAATTCGAGGTGCGTCAGATGATGACATAGTTTTAGTACTCAAACATAAAAATGGAGTTGATTCATACTTATCAGCAAGTGCGATTATGGGAGCAGCTGGTCCAAGAATTAGATTAGTTGGTGATCAAGCAACATTAATTATTCAAGAGCTAGATCCACAAGAGAGCCTGCTTAAAGCAGGGGGACAACCAGTAGATGGTAAGTGGCAACAGAGCACCAAGTCACAAGCTTTTATTCACAAGGGCTCTGAGGTGATCCCTTTCCCAAGTATTGATGGAAATTACACCGAGTTTTATTCGCTAGTAAAAGCAGCATTATCTGGTTCACCTTGGCCAGTTACCACCGATGAAGCGTTAGCGGTTGCAAAGATTATCGATCAAGCACGTGAAATTAGCTTTAGATAAGAATGAATTTTGATTGCATAGTAGTTGGTGCAGGCCTTGCCGGCCTTACCGCAGCACGTGCGGTGCAGCAGGCGGGTATCTCAGTTTTACTACTTGAAGCAAGTGATCAAGTTGGAGGCCGGGTTAGAAGTGATGTAATTGATGGGTTTATTTGCGATCGTGGGTTTCAAGTGATTAACCCTAAGTATCCCCAAGTAGTAAAAAGTAATGTAATAAAAGAGTTAGATTTTAAGTACATATCTGGAAAAATTAGGTTGGCAGATGAACAAATTAAGGTTGGCTATAGCCTCTCAACATTTTCACCAAAGTTAGGATCAATAAATCAAAAGTTAAGGTTTCTCAAATTTGTTGCAAGCCCAAAGGTTAAAAATGAGAAGAGTTTTGGACACTACGCAACCGAGTTTCCAGATCTCTATCAAAAGGTATTAAAACCATTTTTATCAGGTGTTTTTTTAACAGACCCACAAGAGATCGCATCTGATGTAGCACAGCAGATCTTGCGTAGTTTTGTAAAATCTTTGCCTGGGGTTCCAGCAGCTGGTGTGGGGGAGTTTTCCAGAGCCCTGGCAAAGCCGATCCAAAACCTGAATTTAAATGAGAGTGTGCAATCTGTATCAAATGGTCAAGTAACAACTAATCAAGATACTTATCGAGCTCGATATGTAATTGTGGCAACAGATCCGACTACCGCAGCTCAACTACTAAGTGGTGTGCAGTTGCCTAAGATGCTTTCTAGTACAACCGCTTACTTTGCAACAAATCAACTACCGAGTGATTCAAAAAATCTAGTCGTATCTAGTAAATCAAAGTTAGTTAACTCAATAGTGATCAGCCAAGTTTCAAAGAAATACGCACCAGATGGTCAACACTTAGTAAGTGCAACCTCACTTTCACCGATTACTGAAAGTGTCTTTCGTAAAGAGCTCGCAGAGATTTGGCAGATGAGTACCCACTCTTGGGAGTATGTGGCAAGGTATGAGATCAAGCAATCTCTTCCAGCTCACCTGCCTGGGGTGAGTAAAACAAAGAGTGCAAAGTTTTCAGATCAGATTTATCTTGCCGGAGATCATATGGCTGTGCCATCCCAGCAAGGTGCTATGCAAAGTGGCTTTTTAGCAGCGCGAGCGATTAATCAACTAATTCAGTAAGTGCAGCAAGAAGATGTGGGTAGTCAAACTCAAAATCGTTATCTAACAAAACCTTTGGCATAACTTTTTTTGATCCTAGAATTTCAGTTGAAAACCCGCCCAGCGCAGCACGAAGTGCAAAGGCAGGAGCAGGGAAAAATGCTGGTCGCTTTAATGCTCTGGCTAGAGCTGCAGTGAACTGTTGATTAGTCACCGGATTTGGTGAGGTGATATTAACTGGACCCTCAATTTTGGAATTCATCAGAAAAATCATCGCTCGAATCTGATCATGCAAAGTAATCCATGACCACCATTGTTTACCCGAACCTAACTTTCCGCCTAAACCAAATTTAAAGATAGGCAACATCCTGCCGAGTGCGCCCCCTGTTGGATCTAAAACTAAACCTGTTCTTAACTTAACTGTTCGAACGCTAGGGGCTTGGTTTGCAACTAATTCCCATTCACGGCAGACAATCGATAAGAAATCTTCACCACCACGATCTGTTTCAGTTACTGATCTATCGCCAGTTTCACCGTAATAACCAATTGCACTAGCAGAGATAAAGACCTCTGGTTGGATTTGCTCACATGCATTGGCAATTGTGGTTGTGCTGAGCAATCTTGAGTTTAAAATCTCTGATCGATAAGCAGCAGACCAACGTTTATCTCCAACACCAGCTCCTGCAAGATGAAATACTGCATCCGCACCTTCTAGCCCAGCTAGATCGATCTCGCCTTTAAGTGGATTCCAACTTACCTCATCAGCTACTCGGGCAGCTCGTCTAACAACTTTGATTACCTGGTGGCCATCACTTTTTAGTTGCGCACAAAGGGCGCTACCAATTAATCCAGATGCACCAGTTACGGCAATCTTTTTCTGTTTAGCCAAGTTACAAACCTAAATCAGATTCGAATCGACCCTCTTCTAATCTTTCTTTTAATGTTACTAAGAAACGTGCTGCATCAGCGCCATCGACCACGCGGTGGTCATAGGAGAGGGCTAGATAGACCATGGATCTAATTGCAATGGTCTCGCCACCATCTGCACCCTTAACAACCATTGGTCTTTTAACAACTGCGCCAAGACCCAAAATTGCAACCTGTGGCTGATTAATGATCGGTGTATCAAACAATGCTCCACGTGATCCAGTGTTTGTGATGGTGAATGTTCCACCACCTAACTCATCTGGCGTAATTTTGTTTTCACGAGTTCTAGCGGCCACATCAGAAATCTTTCGGGCAATTCCACCCATGTTTAGATCCCCAGCATCTTTAACTACAGGAACAAGTAAGCCGCGATCGGTATCAACTGCTACACCTAAATGCTCAGCACCATGATAGGTAATTTGATCACCTTCAACTGATGAGTTTAAAACTGGATGCTGTTTTAATGCTTCACATACTGAAACTGCAAAAAATGGCAGGAAGGTTAATTTCACACCTTCACGGGATTCAAAAGATGCTTTTGCCGCATTACGCAGTCGATCAATTTTTGTAACATCGACTTCAACAACAGTAGTTAATTGCGCTGAGATCTTTAAGGATTCAACCATTCGATCTGCAATTACTTTACGCAATCTTGACATGCTGACAGTTGTGCCACGAAGTGGTGAAACTGCAATTGGGCCACGTGGTGCTACCGCGGTTGAGGCCATAACTGTTGCAGTTGGCGTTGCAGCTGCGCGAGGTGTGGCTGCCAAAATATCCTCTTTACGAATTCGTCCACCAACCCCGGTGCCTTTAATAGTTGCCAGGTTTACACCAGCCTCAGCTGCTAATTTCCTAACGATTGGTGTTACATAAGCATCATCAGCTCTTGTAGTTGCAGCTGGTGTGCTAACTACTGGCGCAGAAACAACTGGGGTAGAAATTACTGGCGCAGAAACTACTGGTGGGGTAACAACTGGGGGAGCAGGTGGAGTTGGCGCAGCGGCAACAGGTGCGGCAGCTACTGGTTTTGCAGCAGGTGCTGCAGATCCTGAAACGCCAATTGATGCTAAACGTGCACCAACTGCAACTGTTGAATCTACCGGCACATCAATACTTAACACAGTTCCAGAAACCGGAGAAGGAATCTCAGTATCTACTTTGTCAGTTGAAACCTCAAGCAGTGCCTCATCGACTGCAACTGCATCTCCAACCTTCTTAAGCCATCTAGTAACAGTTCCTTCAGTTACAGATTCACCAAGTGCTGGCATCGAAACAATTGTTGCCCCGCTACTTGCTACTGGCGCAGCAGCAGCTACTGGAGCAGGAGTTGAAACTTGGGCAACTGGCGCTGGTGTAGCAACTGGAGTTGGCGTTGGTGTTGGAGTTGAAACTGGCGCAGGTGCTGGCGCAGCAGCTTTTGTTGCACCATTAGATTCGGCAATAATCGCTAACTCTGCTCCAACTGCAACCGTGGAATCTACTTGCACAACAATTTTTTGTAATACCCCTGCTACAGGGGACGGAATTTCAGTATCTACTTTGTCAGTTGAAACCTCTAGTAACGGCTCATCAACTGCAATCTGATCGCCCTCTTTTTTTAACCAACGAGTTACTGTTCCCTCAGTTACAGATTCGCCAAGTGCTGGCATGGTTACTGAAAAAGTCATTTAGATTTTAACCTCTCTATTAACCATTTTAACTCTAACCGTGCGCATGAAGTGGCTTACCGGCCAGGGCTAAGTGTGCCTCACCCATCGCCTCAGACAAGGTTGGATGAGCATGAATATGTTGAGCAACATCAGCGGCATCTGCCTCCCAGTTATAGATCAGTTGGGCCTCAGCTAGTAATTCACCAACCCGAGAGCCAACCATATGTATGCCAATCACTGGGCCATTCTTTTTGGCAACCAATTTTACCGAGCCTGCGGTCTTTAAAATATTTGCCTTACCATTTCCAGCCAAATCATAATTCAACTCCACCACATCATGGCCAGCTGCTTTAGCGGCTGCAGTTGTTAATCCAACGGAGGCAACCTCAGGCTCTGAGTAGGTAACTCGTGGAACGCCATCATAATTAATCGCTCTTGGATTTAAACCAGCGATCTCCTCGGCCACCATAATTCCTTCGGCAAACCCCACATGTGCTAATTGCAGTGTTGGAATTAGATCACCAACTGCCCAAACACCGGCCACATTGGTGCGGCACTTGTTATCTACTAAAACATAACCACGATCCATCTTAATTCCAGCCTCTTCATAACCTAAACCAGTTGAAACTGGACCGCGACCAACTGCGACCAACAAAATTTCTGCGGAGAATTCTTTGCCATCCTCCAAGGTGATCTTTACATCTTTCTTGCCACGTTCGGCAGATTTAAACTTTACGCCCAACTCAAAATTGATTCCTCGCTTGCGGAAAGCCCGCTCTAACTGCTTGCTTGATGACTCATCCTCTAGTGCAACTAGGTGAGGTAGACCTTCAATGATTGTTACCTCTGCTCCAAATGATTTCCAAACCGAGGCAAACTCACAGCCAATCACACCGCCGCCTAAGACAATTACAGATTTTGGAACATAATCCAACTTAATAGCCTGTTCACTAGTAATTATCTGTTTGCCATCAATCTCAAGTCCTGGCAAAGTTTTTGGATATGAACCAGTTGCCAGAATTACATTCTTGCCGGTGTATTTGGCGCCATTTACTTCAACTGTGTTGCTAGAAACTAATTTGCCGCTGCCCTGCACATAGGTAACATTCCTAGATTTAACTAAACCCTCTAAGCCTTTATGAAGCTTGGCAATAACCCCATCTTTATAAGTATTAACCGCTGCCATATCCATCGAGTGAAAATCAGCCTTGACGCCAAAATCACCGGCATGACGGGTGCTATCTGCGATCTCACCGGCATGTAATAAAGCTTTGGTTGGTATGCATCCTTTGTGTAGGCAGGTGCCGCCTAATTTTTCTTTCTCAATTAAAACTACCTTTTGGCCTAATTGTGATGCGCGAAGTGCTGCTGCGTAACCGCCGCTGCCGCCACCAAGAATTACTAGATCAAAATCGGCCATGAGGTAATCCTGCCACGAATTCTTCTACCCGATAAACCTGAAGTAAAAGCGCCACTATGCCTGTGATGAAGCCAACTCAGCTAACTGCACCAGTGAGCGTAGCGAGATTCCAGTGCCACCAACTGTGGTGTAGCCATGTGGATGTTTTTCATTGTATGCCGGCCCTGCAATATCTAAATGCAGCCATGGTGTTTGTGGATCAATAAACTCCTTTAAAAATAATCCTGCAACTAACATGCCACCCATTCGGTCACCAATATTTGCAATATCAGCAACTGGTGAATCAAGTGAGGCTCGTAACTCAACTGGTAGTGGCATTGGCCAGAAAGCTTCACCAGCTAATTGAGCAGCCTTTAGGAATTGATTACTAAACTCTTCATTATTTGTCATCACTGCAGAGGTTCTCGTTCCAAGGGCCACAACCTGAGCACCAGTAAGTGTTGCCACATCAACAATTCCATCTAATCCACCAGCCTTCTTACCAACCTCAGCTGCTTTAATTAATGCATCAGCTAAAACTAATCGACCTTCAGCATCTGGATTTAATACTTCAACAGTTTTACCACCATAAATTGTTATTACATCACTTGGCCTAGTGGCATTATCGCTGACCATATTTTCAGCAAGTGGTGCCCAACCATCTACAGCAATAGGAAGCTTTAATTGCGCAATTGCAAAGACGGCTGCAATTACCGCAGCAGCACCTGACATATCTGACTTCATCGCCTCCATGCCATTGGCAGGTTTTAATGCCAGGCCGCCGGTATCAAAGGTGATGCCTTTACCAACAAAGGCGTATCGCTTCTTTGCTTTAGCCGGTGAGTAAGAAACATGAAGAAGTCGTGGGGGATTAGCAGAGCCTTGTCCCACGCCAATGATTCCGCCGTAACCAGATTTTTTAAGGGTGGCATCATTAATGATCTCAGCCTTTACTCCGTACTTAGTAGCAAGTTTTTTCATCTTTTGTGAAAATGATTCAGGGGTTAAATGGCTTGGTGGCGTATTAATTAAATCGCGCACTAAATAGGTCTGTTCAGCAAGGATATCAGCGCGCTTAATAGCTGTTTTGGCTTGAGCAGTATCTGAAAACTTTGAAATCAAAGATATCAATTCCAATGGCGCCTTCTGCTCCTGCTTGCTGCTACCTAAGAACTCCACAAATGTGTAAGCACCAAGGGCAGCACCTTCAGCGATAGCTGCTAGCTCGACAACTGATTTATGCGGCAAAGAGAATGTGGCGTTCTTATTTCCATTTAAATGTCTGGCAGCAGCACCGGCAGCACGTCTTAAAACCTCTGGCTCATAAGATGATTTGATCTCACCTAAACCGGTGAAGACAACTAACTTTGTTGCTTTACCAGGAAGCTTTATAACCTCATCAGCCTTCGCAGTTGCTCCCATGGCATTTAATGTTGCCAGCAGTGCGGCTGAATCTAGTTGGGCAGCACCTGATTCAATCTGTAATTTCTTATTTGCAAGCCCGAGGCCAACAACTAAAATCTCACTATCAACTTTCGCTGTTAACTTAATCTTGGCCATCGCACTCCTGTTTCAATAATTTTATAGACATGCTAGAAATCGATGGAGTAAGCCTAAAGGATTCCGATAAAAGATGATAATTATCCCAAGTAGTGGTGCGCAAATAGCGGTTTAGGACGTGTAGGTTTGGCTTATGAATCAATCACCATTGGCTGGTAGACATTTAGCTGAAAATGCAAAGATGGCTGACTTTGGTGGCTGGCTAATGCCGATTGAATACCCGGCAACTGGGGCAATAGCTGAATACACCGCTGTTAGGCAGCGGGTTGGGTTATTTGATGTCTCCCATTTAGGAAAAGTTTCAATCATTGGGGTAGGTGCGATTGATTACTTAAACAAAATGGTGACAAATGATCTGACCAAAATTGCTGCCGGGCAAGCCCAATACACATTACTTTGCAATGAAGATGGTGGGGTGGTTGATGATCTTATTGTTTACCTAAACAGTGAAGATGATTTGTTTTTAATCCCAAATGCTTCAAATACAGCAGCTGTCTTTGAGATTCTTACCCAGAGCGCACCGAGTGGAATAATTGTTAAAAATCTGCATAAAGAGTATGCAGTACTTGCGCTACAAGGAGCAGATTCAGCAAAGGTTTTGAGCAGATTAGGCATAGATGCCTCACTTGATTACATGTCATTTATTAATGTAAAAATTGATAACCTCCCTGTGATTCTCTGCCGAACTGGATACACCGGTGAGTTTGGATTTGAGATTATTCCTCGCTGGAATGATGCCGAGCAGGTGTGGGACAAAATTGCGTTAATTGTTAAAGAGTTTGATGGCGCAATTTGTGGATTAGGTGCCAGAGATCTACTTCGAACTGAAATGGGTTACCCACTTCATGGCCATGAGCTCTCACTTTCCATCACACCAGTTGAGGCAGGTGCGAGTTGGGCAGTTGGGTGGAATAAGGATCAATTCCGCGGCAAAAAAGTATTAACCCAACAAAAAGAGCAGGGTAGTAAGTTGAGATTAAAGGCGATACTGGCAACTGAGCGAGGAATTCCTAGAAAAGATATGCAGGTAAAGAATTTGAAAGGTGAGGTAATTGGGACGGTAACTAGTGGCACCTACTCACCAGCTTTGAAAAAAGGAATTGGCTTGGCTTTAATCAACTCAGATGTTAAAAAAGATGATCAGGTTTTAATTGATATCCGAGGAACTGATTCAACCTTTAAGGTTGTTTCACTTCCTTTTGTGCCATCTAAAGTTCGATAAGGCCAAGCCAGTTCTCTTAAGCTAGATTTTTAGTGACCACCCCAAAATCGCCAGGCGAACTCAGCGATATTGGTGCCTACATAAAGAATTCCTACGTGAGCTGTGAGTCCTAAAATCTTTGCAAACAGTGATTTGCCAGCAGTTGATCTCTTAACTGTGACAATGGCTGGTGCTTGATAACTAGATAACATTCCGACTCCTACTCAGGAAACTTAACATTACCATTATCGGCAAAGACAAAGGCTAGTGAATCACCTGGATTTAATGCCAGATCGGCCACACCCACCTGGGCCCATGCCCACTTGGTATTTAGATCAGCTGGATTGGGTAAGGCTTGTTTTCGTTTTTCTAATACCGCCCAATAAGCAAACTCGGCCGGCATGTCCTTGCAACTTTCAATGTATTCCTCATGGCCCTTGATTCCAATTGGCTCATTTGGTTTTGGCAGATTATTTAATCGGCAAACCACTGCGGTGCCGTATTTATCTGTGCCTTCTATTTTAAAGTTTGCATTTGTCATTAACTCTAATGCGGTTGTTTCACCCTCTACATCCAAACACTTTTCATAAGGCTTTGCTTGTGCATCCAATACGCCATAATCGATCACCACATTGACGCAGTTATCGGTGGTTTGGGCTGAGTAGAAGGTTATTGCGCCAACAATTACAGCTGCGGCGATAACTCCAGGTATAAATTTCTTAACTTTTATAAACAACTTGCTGAACATGTAGTTCCTCTCAAAATAGAGAGTTTCACGTAAGCGAAAAAACTCATCTAGATGAGATTTCCCGCCCCGCAATCCTCGACGGGTGGTTAATAAATCAAATGTGGTGGGTAATCCGACTTGAAAAGAAAATCTTTCTCACGGTTGCGGGACAGCGTCGGATTTTCACCGACTTCCCCCAGTCACACTCTTTAATTTTCAATATTAAGTTGTAGGCGGATTTTGCTACCACCGGTGAGGTAAAGCAACTCACCACGCCAATTGCCTAGATAAGCCGGTGCGGTTATGGTTGGCAAATGGAATATCGTCGCCTGGGCAGTACTGGAATGTATGTATCTGAACTAACTTATGGAAATTGGATCACCCATGGCTCCCAAGTTGAGGCAGAGGCAGCAACTAAGTGTGTTCGTGCCGCGCTGGAGTATGGAATCACCACATTAGATACCGCAGATGTATATGCCGGCACCAGAGCTGAAACTGTTTTAGGAAAAGCATTAAAGGGTGTTAGACGGCAATCTTATGAGTTATTTACCAAAGTCTATTGGCCAACTGGTACTGGCAAAAATGATCGTGGCCTTTCTCGAAAGCACATCATGGAGTCATGCAACGCATCATTAAAACGATTAAAAACTGATTATGTTGATCTCTACCAAGCCCATCGATTTGATTATGAAACTCCACTGGAGGAGACCCTAGGTGCCTTTGATGATTTGATTCGAAGCGGAAAAGTTTTATACATCGGCTTTTCTGAGTGGAATGCTGAACAGATTGCGGCCGCACTAAAGATTCAAGATCAAAAGGGTTACTACCGCTATATCTCTAGCCAACCTCAGTACTCAATGTTGTGGCGAGTGATTGAATCTCAAGTTGTGCCACTTTCAGAAAAAGAGGGAATTGGTCAGATTGTCTGGTCACCAATTGCTCAAGGAGTGTTGACTGGAAAGTACTTGCCAGGAAAGAAGGCTCCAGCTGGATCACGTGCCACGGATAAAAAAGGCGGCGCAAATATGATCTCTGGATTTATGAAGGAGCCAATCTTAGAAGCAGTTCAAAAGCTAGTACCGATTGCAGCCAAGGTTGATTTAACACTCGCTCAACTTGCAATTGCTTGGGTACTACAAAATCCAAATGTTTCAAGCGCAATTATTGGCGCAACTAAACCGGCTCAGATTAAAGAGAATGTGAAGGCATCTGGAGTAAAGCTAGATCAATCAATAATGAGTGAGATTGATGCTGCGTTAAAAGATGTGATTACAACTGATCCAGCAAAGACGATTAGCCCAAAACCTAGGGCTTAATACTTACTTTTTCTTTTTCTTAATCGGTCCTACCTGTGGGGCAGGGGCTCGTAACCTTCGCAACTGGGTAGCTCTCATCCAGCCGTAAAGTCCAATTCCTCTAGTTGGCTCCTCTGGAAATTTTTCTTTAACTAGCCGCTTGATTCTGCGGGATAAAAATATGCCATCTAAAGTAATAAAGATCATTGATGAGTACATAACCGCAACAGCTGCAAGTTGAACTGCTGGAATTGGAATGATGGTGAGAAATAAAACCACCATAATGATAATTAAAAAGTACTCGGTAACAGATTTGCGTTCATCAATATAGGTTCTAACAAATCTTCTAGCTGCGCCGCGATCTCTAAGCGGTAGAGCAGACTCCTCACCTCTCATGTAAGCAGCCCGTGATTCCATTCGCCGCTTTCTTGCTTGATCTTTAAGAGCTCGCTTTGCCTCTTTACTAGCACCAGGTGAAAGAGATGAGACCTTTAACTTTGCCTCAGCTACTTTTCGCTTAGGAGTTGGCTTACCTTTTTTATCAGACATGAGATTAAGGTAGGGCCAACATTTGATCTAATGCAACTTTGGCATACTTAGCCACCTCATCTTTAACCTTTATCTGGTTAACCAGCCGGCCATTTACTAGTGACTCCATCGCCCAGACCAGGTGAGGCAGATCTATTCGGTTCATAGTTGAGCAATAACACACAGTTTTATCTAAGAAAACTACCTGCTTATCAGGATTCTCATTTGCTAACCGTTGGACCAGATTTAACTCAGTGCCGATTGCCCATTTAGAGCCGGCAGGTGATTGGGTCACAGTTTTGATAATCATTTCAGTGCTTCCGACTACATCTGCATTAAAGACCACATCATGTTGGCATTCAGGATGGACCAAAACCTTAACCCCAGGAAGTTTTTGCCTTACCTCAACAATGTTTTGCATTGTAAATCTGCCATGGACTGAGCAATGTCCCCGCCATAAAATTACCTTGGCAGCTTTTATTTGATCATCAGTTAAACCACCATTTGGTTTCCATGGGTTATAAACCACACAATCTGCAAGGGATAAGCCAAGTGAGAGAATGGCGGTATTTCGACCTAAATGTTGATCTGGCAAAAATAAAATCTTCTCACCCTTTTCAAATGCCCACTTCATAGCCCGTGCTGCATTTGATGAGGTGCAAACTGCGCCATGATTCTTGCCAGTAAATGCCTTAATAGCTGCTGATGAATTCATATAGGTAATTGGGGTAGTAACTTTTGCAACACCAACTTTTTCTAATACCGCCCAGCAATCGGCGACCTGGGATGCAGTTGCCATATCTGCCATCGAACAGCCAGCTGCTAGATCGGGCAAGATCACCTTTTGATTTGCTGTAGTTAAAATATCGGCACTTTCTGCCATGAAGTGAACACCACAGAAAAATATAAACTCCGCCTTACTATTATCAGCAGCTGCTTGAGCTAACTTGAATGAGTCACCTCGAATATCGGCAAAGGCAATTACCTGATCTCGCTGGTAGTGGTGTCCCAACACCATGGCTTTATCACCTAACCGTTGGCGGGCTGCTACTGCGCGGGCAACTAATTGCGGATCACTTGCAGCAGGCAGTTCGCCCTCACAGGAGACACCGCGCTCGCTACCTAGATCTGCCGCACTGCCAAGCAGCAATAGATCACTTATTCCCATGTGAGCAAGTGTAAACGCTCACAGGTTTTGATGAGGAAATATCTGGCAAGAACTAGTAGCCTATGAGCCTAAGTTCAATATTGGAGAAGACGTGAGTATGAGCACAGAGACAACAACAACGACGACAAGTACCAGCATTGCGTTATCTGATGTGGCAGCCCAAAAGGTTGCTTCCTTGCTAAAGCAAGAAGGTCGGGATGATTTAAGTCTTCGTGTTGCTGTTCAACCAGGTGGCTGCTCTGGACTTCGCTACCAACTTTACTTTGATGATCGCGCATTAGAGGGCGACACAATTACGGAGTTTGGTGCGGAGAAGGTAAAGGTTGTAACTGACAAAATGAGTACTCCATATTTAATGGGTGCCACAATTGATTTTGTTGACACAATTGAGAAGCAAGGCTTCACAATTGATAATCCAAATGCCCAAGGTTCATGCGCCTGCGGCGATTCATTTAACTAATTTAAGTTACCTAACAATATGAAGGTGGCAGTCGCCGGCTCAGTCGGTGGCGACCACATCATGAGTTTTGGTGGCAAATTCACCGACTCATTAGTTGCCGGCTCCTTAGCCAAAGTCTCTCTCTCATTTTTGGTAGACACCTTACAAATTAGACGTGGTGGCTGCGGTGCCAATATTGCATTTGGAATGGGAGCTCTAGGTTTAAATCCAATATTAATCGCCGCTGTTGGGCGAGATTGGGTTGATTACGAAGCTTGGCTTAAGCGACATGGTGTTGATACCTCACATGTTTTGGTCTCAGAGAAATTACACACCGCAACATTTATGGTTACCACCGATACTGAGTTAAATCAGATTGCATCCTTTTTTCCAGGAGCAATGAGTGAGGCAAGAAATATTGAGTTGACACCAATCATAGAAAAAAGTGGCAAGTTTGATTTATTAGTTATCTCACCCGATGATCCAGAGGCGATGATGCGCTACTCAGAGATGGCTCGGTCATTAAAGATTCCAGTAGCTGCAGATCCATCTCAGCAAATGGCCCGAATGGATGGCAAAGAGATTGCGCAGTTAATTGAAGGGGCAAAGTACTTATTTTTAAATGAGTATGAATTAGCACTTGCAATTCAAAAAACTGGTTGGACAGATCGACAGTTATTTGATCGAGTGCAGGTGAGGGTGGTAACACTTGGTTCAAAGGGTGCTCAGATTGAAGAGCATGGCAAAGAGACTATTTATGTTGGGGTTCCTAAAGAAAAAGAGAAGTTAGATCCAACTGGTGTTGGCGATAACTTTAGATCTGGATTTATTGCCGGTCTTTCCTGGGGGTTAGGACATGAAAGATGCGCACAGTTGGGATCTTTGCTTGCTACATATTGCATCGAAACAACTGGCACACAGGAGTACCGCTTTACTAAAGAGGAGTTTCTAACCAGATTTGAGGGCGCTTATGGCAAGGCTGCAGCTGATGAGATCAATCCACATCTAAATGTTCGATTGGTTGGTTAGTTTTTCCGAAGCTTTTCAGTAGCAATCTTTAAAGCCTGGCAAAAATCCTTCACCATCTGCTCGGTAATATCTTTGTGAAGAGTTAATCTGATATTTCCAGTAATCGGCCGATTCATTGCAGCTAAGACATGGCTTGGCTGCATATCAGCTGACTTACATGCTGATCCTGAGTCCACGGCAAAGCCAGCTGCTTCTAATTCAAGAAGTAATCGATCCGCCTCAACCTTACTTACCGAAAATGACACAAACTTTGATAGCCCATCTAAGTTAGATGCGACATCAACCTCAGAAATCTGCGAAGAAATAAACTCAATGATGTATTTCTTTAGATTGGCTCTTAAATCTTCCTGCGCAAGGTATGCGGTGAGTGCGATTGAACTAGCAATAATAAGTGGAATTGAGTAGCTGCCTGGAACTCTTGTTAAATCATTATGGGGCAGGGGATTGCGCCACTTATCAGGCTCCTTAATAACCAAAATGCCAACTCCTGCTGGTCCCTGCCATGAGCTGCTATCAAATAAGGCGGTTTGGTAATCAAAGTTTGGTAATGCGTCCACCCCACTTGCTGTGCAGTCGGTGAAAACCAAGCCAGTAGTTGGAGGGCTGGGCTGTAGATTTCCAGTTTCACCATTTGCTACCTGCCAAACCACAACATCATTTTCTTGCGCTGCATAGGAAGTGATGGCGCCATTTTGATTTACCGATAAACAGTCAACCTTGCGTCCCTTATTCTCTTCATCCGCAGCAACTGCAAAAATTCGTTGTCGATCGATACTTGAATAAATCAACTTGCTATTGGATTTTAGTAACCCAGAAATTCCTAATTGAAATCCAAGATCACTCTCACCTAAGAACTCAATTTCATCAGGGCGAACCTTTAGCGCAGTTGCGAAATTTTCTCTAACCTGTTGGAGTAAAATTGCAAGCTCTCTTGAATTGGCATTTAACTTATTTGGATCAGCCCAACCCTTAGCAAAAGATTGATTTAATTGGGCCATTGCGGCAGGGTGTAGCACTCTTTCCTGCTGAAAATCGGCTGTGATGCGAACCACCATCTACCTCCAACCAGCTGCGTATGAGATTGCTAGGGCAGAAGGTTATCCTTAACCCTATGCGTATGGCTCACCGAAAATCCCTGATTCCACTGTTGGCATTAAGCCCACTGTTAGCCGGATGTGCGCAATCTGAAGTATCAGGACTGGGTTTTGAAGAGGGTATATCAAGCGTAAATGATCAATCACTTTCACTTTGGCAAGGTGCTTGGATCACCGCAGGTGTAGTTGGCGTATTTACTTTAATTTTGATTTTATGGCCGGTCTTTTTTCACCGTAAGAAAGATGAAAGCTTTCCTAAGCAAACTCAGTACAACATTCCTGTTGAAGTTGCTTACACAGTTATCCCATTGATAATCGTGGCCGTTCTTTTCTACTTTACTGTTCAGCGAGAATCTAAAATTGTAAAGATCTCTCCCGATGCCCAGATCTCACACTTTATTGATGTAGTTGGCTTCCAATGGTCTTGGCAGTTTAAGCACCGAAGTGCTGGTGAGTATAAGAGCGCCACTATTACGGGAACTCCTGCACAGCCACCAACCTTGGTTTTGCCACAGGGTGAGCGAGTTAGATTCACCTTAGATGCTAATGATGTAGTCCATGGTTTTTGGGTTCCGGCATTCATGATTCAGATGCAGAACTTGCCTGGGGTGACAAATCAGTTGGAGTTCACCGCCAACAAATTAGGAACATATCCTGGACGTTGCAATATTTTATGCGGGCGAAACCATGCTCAAATGTTGTTTTCAGTCAAAGTTGTAACCAAAGCTGAGTACCAAAAGTATTTAGAAGATTTAGTAGCCGAAGAGAAAGCAGTAACCTCATGACCACATACGCTCCGCGCCCGGTTCTTTCATCATCTGCTGCACCCGCGCCAACCTCAAAGGGAAAATTACTAGTTAAGTGGCTTACCTCAACTGATCATAAAACAATTGGTTACCTTTACTTAATAACATCATTCGTCTGGTTTTTAATTGGTGGTTTGTTAGCTCTTCTACTGCGAGGTGAGTTAGCTCGTCCTGGAATGCAATTTTTAAGCAATGAGCAGTACAACCAAATCTTTACTATGCACGGCACCATTATGTTGCTTATGTTTGCAACTCCACTATTTGTTGGTTTTGCAAATGTAATTATGCCGCTGCAAATTGGAGCAGCAGATGTAGCTTTCCCAAGATTAAACATGCTCTCTTACTGGCTGTATTTATTTGGCGGCACCATGGCGTTTATTGGATTTATCACTCCAGGGGGAGCGGCATCATTTGGATGGACTGCGTACGCACCATTATCTAACTCTCAATACTCACCAGGAATTGGTGCAGATCTTTGGTTGATGGGCTTAGCAATTGGTGGTTTAGGAACAATTTTAGGTGGCGTTAACTTCGTGACCACAATTTTAACGATGCGAGCACCAGGTATGACGATGTTTAGAATGTCGATCTTCTCTTGGAATGTGCTCTTAACATCTATCTTGGTATTGATTGCATTTCCACCACTTGCAGCAGCGTTCTTAGCCTTGGAATCAGATCGTCTCTTTGGTTCACATATATTTGATCCAGCAAATGGCGGAGCTATGTTGTGGCAACATCTATTTTGGTTTTTTGGCCACCCTGAGGTTTATATCTTGGCGCTACCATTTTTCGGCATTGCTACTGAGATTTTGCCGGTGTTTAGTCGCAAACCTATCTTTGGTTACAAAGGCTTAATTGCGGCAACCATTGCAATTGCTGCTCTTTCTGTTGCGGTATGGGCTCACCATATGTATGCCAGCGGACAAGTCCTACTGCCCTTCTTCTCCTTTATGACATTTTTGATCGCGGTACCAACTGGAGTTAAGTTCTTTAACTGGATCGGCACGATGTGGCGCGGATCTGTCACATTTGAAACTCCAATGTTGTTTGTACTTGGCTTCTTAATTACATTCTTATTTGGTGGATTAACCGGTGTTATTTTGGCAAGTCCGCCACTTGATTTTGCAGTCTCTGCCTCCTACTTCGTAGTTGCACACTTTCATTATGTTTTGTTTGGAACTGTGGTTTTTGCAATGTTTGCAGGGTTTTATTTCTGGTGGCCAAAATTCACCGGCAGAATGTTGGATGAGACCTTGGGCAAGATTCACTTCTGGACATTATTCTTTGGCTTCCACCTGACATTCTTAATTCAACACTGGCTTGGAATTAAAGGCTTTCCTCGTCGATATGCAGATTATTTAGCATCTGATGGCTTTACCTTTATGAATATGGTTTCCACAGTAGGTTCTGGCTTGCTAGCACTCTCTATGATTCCATTCTTCCTAAATATCTGGCAAGCACGGAATTCACCAATGGTTAATACCGATGATCCATGGGGTTATGGCTCATCTTTAGAGTGGGCAACATCTTGTCCACCACCACGACATAACTTCACCTCCATTCCACGAATTCGAAGTGAGCGGCCAGCTTTTGATCTGCACTATCCACACATGGCGCAGAAGGAAAAACATTAATGAAAACCAGCTGGGTTTTATTTGTTGGTCTGGCAATTTTCTATTTTGTCATGACTATTATTTACTGGCAGGTCGGTGGTGAGCCAGTAGGTATCACTGCAATTTTGCTAAGTGGTGGCTTGTCTTTAATCGTTGGTTTTTATCTTTGGTTTACCGCTCGCCGTCTGGGAAATGTTTTACCGGAAGATAACTTGCAGGGTGAGATTGCAGATTCAGCAGGTGAAATTGGTTTCTTCTCACCACACTCTTGGTGGCCGCTACCAGTTGCATTGTCAGCATGTGCAGTTGGTGTAGGTCTTTTGATTGGCTGGTGGTTGGTTCTAATTGCAGTTGGATCATTGATAATTTCAATACTTGGTCTAGTCCTACAGTATGAGCGCCCTTCAAACTCACTTCACTTATAATGAAAGAACGAGCTGAGATAGTAGATACTGGCATTCCGCTTTTCTACAAAGTTCAGATAGAAATCGAAGCTCCGGCGAAGAAAATTTTTGATTTTTTATCTAATCCAAATAACCATCTACTTATGGATGGCTCTGCCATGCTTCGAGGCAAAATTAAAGGACCAGATCGTCTATTTTTTGGGGCAAAGTTTGGCATGAAAATGCGCTATGGAATTCCATACATTATTACCAATCAAGTTATTGAGTACCAAGAGAATAAAGCGATCGCCTGGCAGCATTTACTGCATAACGTTTGGCGGTATGAGATAGTGGAAATGACTGCAAATAAATGCCTTGTGATTGAAAGTTGGGATGGACGTAAGGCAAAATGGAAATGGTGGATCGATGATTCTTATAAGTGGGTACCAAAAGCTATGGCTAGAACGCTAGTTAAGCTAAAAGGATTGATATCTGGATGAGCTCGACCATTGCAACCGACTCTGAAATTGATCAGTTAGCAAAATCTGCTGTTGAGAATGCTCGAGAATTAATTGCAGAATCTGCACCAAATCTAAAAAGATATGACAGAGCCAGTCGGAAGAGATTCACAAGATTATTTAAAGATCCCAAAGCAATCTCTGTAACGGTGTCTCTTACCGATGAAGTGATGCGAATTTCTTCGTCGCGGGATGCTGTTCGAATCTTAAGGAAAGCGGCAAAAGATGCCACAGTTACCGGTTTTGGTTTGTTTAACACAACTGGTTTAAAACTAATTGCTTTGCTATCAAAATTATTGCCTAAACCTGTTTTATTCGCAGTTCACACCCAGGTCAAACTTTTGTCAAAGGGAATAATTCTGCCAGCTGAAAGCAAGCAACTTTCCAGGCAAATAAAGCGCAGAGCCAAAAAAGGAATTAGATTAAATATAAATGTTTTAGGTGAAGCGGTATTGGGTGAGAACGAGGCAGCTGAACGGTTTGAGCGGGTGCTAGGGATGATGGAGCGTGATGAGGTTAATTACGTATCGGTAAAGCTCTCTTCAGTGGTCAGCCAAATTATTGCACTTGATCGAGTCGGCACATTGGAGCGGGTGAGTGTTAAGTTGCGTGAGATTTATCGAAAATCGATTGCAACTAATACCTTCGTTAATCTGGATATGGAGGAGTTTCGAGATCTTCGTTTAACGGTTGACGCATTTAAGTTGGTGTTAGATGAAGGCGAGTTTAAGAATCTTTACGCAGGTTTAGTTTTACAAGCTTATCTGCCCGAATCCCACGAAGTTTTTGCCGAGTTGGTTGAGTGGTCAGTTGCCAGAAATAAGCAATCAGGTGGGGTAATAAAGATTAGGCTGGTCAAGGGTGCAAATCTTGCAATGGAAAAAGCTGAAGCAGAGTTGCATGGTTGGGTAGCAGCACCGTATCAATCAAAATCAGATGTGGATGCTAGTTATTCAAGGTTGTTAGATACAGCCCTTCGTCCTGAAAATGCTAAAGCGGTCAGAATTGGCGTAGCAAGCCACAATCTATTTCATATCGCATTTGCACTCGAGATTGCTAAAAAGCGGAATGTAATGGAGCAGTTAGATCTAGAGATGCTTGAGGGAATGGCAAATCCTGAGGCGTTAGCAATTGCAAAAAGATCTTTGCGAATTCTGCTCTATGCACCCGTGACTAGAGGAAATGATTTTGCATCCGCAGTTGCCTATTTGGTTCGAAGGCTGGATGAAAATACTGCGCCAGAGAACTACCTAAGATCCTCATTTGAAATGGGTTCTGATACAAGCAAGTTTGCTGAGCAATCAGAGAGATTTCTTCAAAGTGTTGCAGAGCGACATGACATTTCTACCAAGAGCATTCGTCATAAAACAGTTAAATTTGTAGTTGAAGATCAATTCGAAAATGCCCCAAATGCAGATCTAACCAAGGATTTGTTTGTTTCAAAGCTTGGCAACGAGATAAAGAGAGTTTTAAGCCAAGATGTGACTGAGATACCAATTGTGATTGATGGAAAGCAAATCTTTGACCGTACGCAAATAGAGGGCAATGATCCATCTGATAATGATGAAGTTTGGTACAAGTACGCAGTTGCCAAAAGTGGAGATATCGATGCTGCGGTTAAAGTTGCCAAAAAATCTTGTTCTGAGTGGAATCTAAAGGGAGCAGAAAAGCGAGCTGAAGTTTTAAAGGAGTTTGGCCAGATTGCCCATGATGAAATGGAAGAGACAATTGCAATTATGTTGCGGGATGCCGGAAAGACAGTGGCTGAGGCAGATCCTGAGGTTTCCGAGGCAATTGATTTTGCTAATTACTACGCACTTTCTGCAATTTCTTTAGATCTAGAAAGAGAATCATCTCCTGTTGGAGTGGTTGTGGTTGTACCGCCATGGAATTTCCCATATGCGATTCCAACGGGTGGAATTTGTGCAGCACTTGCTGCTGGAAACTCAGTTATCTTTAAATCAGCACCTGAAACCGTTGCCACCTCTTGGCAATTAGTCAATCAATTATGGCGAGCTGGTGTACCAAAGGATGTGCTGCAATTTGTATCAACTGAGGATAATGAGATTGGTAAGGCCTTAATTACTCACCAAGATGTAAGTACGGTAATTCTCACTGGTGGCTATAGCACCGCGCTTTTATTCTCATCTTGGAAAAATGAATTAAATCTCTTGGCTGAGACCAGTGGAAAGAATGCGATGATTTTAACCGCCTGCTGCGATATTGATGTTGCAGTTAAAGATCTCGTTCAATCAGCATTTGGTCATGCTGGACAAAAATGCTCAGCAGCCTCATTGGCGATAGTTGAAAAAAGTATTTATGAGAATCCAAACTTTAAAAAACAGTTAATTGATGCAGTTACCTCACTTAAAGTTGGCGCAGGCTATAACCTCTCCACCACAGTTGGCCCAATAATTAAAACAGCAGAGAGTAATTTGCAAAAAGCGTTAACTAGATTAGATGAGGGAGAGGAGTGGTTGATTGAGCCAAAGCAATTAGATGATGCTGGATTGCTGTGGGCACCAGGGGTTAAATCTGGTGTTAAACCTGGCTCCTGGTCACATCTAAATGAGTGGTTTGGACCAGTACTTGCCATCATGGTTGCACCAGATTTAAAAACCGCAATCAGCTGGCAAAATGCCACAGATTTTGGATTAACCGCTGGAATTCAATCTTTAGATCCAGATGAGTGCCAAGAGTGGATTGAAAATGTTGAGGCGGGAAATTTATATGTTAATCGTGGGGTAACTGGCGCAATTGTTAATCGCCAACCATTTGGTGGCTGGAAAAAGAGCTCAGTTGGGGCAACGGCAAAGGCTGGCGGTGGTAATTATGTTGCTACTTTGCGTAATTGGAATCAGATGAAGCATTTTCTGCCCATGAAAGAGGCGGCAAATAAGATGCTTAAATCAACCATCTCGCAAGCAATTGATCGATCTGGATTAGCAGTTGAGCAAAATATTCAAAGATATCGAAGATATAAAAAGGGATTTTTAGTTCGCATAGAGAGCGGCACAAGCAAGGATGAGTTAGATTTTCTAAACTGGCTAAAGAAAGATTTAGGGATAATTACTAGATTAAGCAGTGACACATTAATTCCAGGGCTGGCAAATTTGGTGGTTGAAACTGCCGAGGAGTTTGCAGTCCATGCCATGGAGTTTGATCGGGTTCGATGGTTATCAGCTGAGGTGCCACCAGTTTATGAGTTAATGAAAAATGGCATTACCTGTGATCGTCGGCCAATTACCTCTCGTGGCGATATTGAGATCTCAAGATGGTTTTTAGAGCAATCAGTTTCAATTACCCAACATAGATATGGAAATACCAACGCTGGCCCAAAGCCGAAGTGTGTTGGTTTAAAGTTTTAGTTAACGATTAATTAATGGGTCAACCATTGAAGCAATTAAGCTTGGTCTGCCGGTTAATCTCTCCTCATAATCTGCTGCCACAGTTGCTTTAAAGCCGGCATTTACAGCCAGGTACCTAATTGGCTCAACCTCCCAATTTCCAATTCTTTGATTAACAAATGGCAGATTGGGGATCTTTTGATTACTAATTGTCATCGCAAGAGTTTTAGCCACTAAGTAGGAGAGGGTGACACCATCTCCTACATATCCACCGATCTGGGCTTGGCCTTTTACCTGGTCATAATTTAGGAATGCTTGCCACCTTCTAGTTAACGCCACCGCACCACCCCAGCGGTACTCAAACTCAGCATCTTTTAATTGAGGAAACCAGGATTTGACCCTGCGCTCTAGCGCTTTGTGCATCCGATTATCAAGCTCACTGCGCTCTGAAAGACGGGAGAATAATTTATATCTAACTCCGCGCCCACCCAAAGCTATTCGATTATCAGCTGTGAATTGGGCGTAGGTTATGAGATGACAGGCCTCCTGCAGAGTTACGCGGTTAGAGTTTTTGATCTCCTTCATTAGAGATTCTGTAAGTGGCTTAGTGGCAACCATAAGTGAGTAGATAGGAATTTGTTTATTTCCCATCCACTTTCTTGGGGTGAAGGCCTCAGTTGCTCTAATCGATATCTGGCAACCAACCTTAAATCCATTTACGACTAACCGCTTATCTAAAATCTCATCAACTCTAGATTGCTCAAAGATTTCAACCCCCAGCTTTTCAAGTTGCTCAGCTAGTGATCTAGCTAATTTAAAGGGATTAAGTGCTGCGCAGTGGGGGGTGAAGAGTGATCCAATGGCGGAAGGGATATTTACTGCCTCTTGAGTTTGCTCCTTTCCTAAAAACTTATGCTCATCATCTTGTGCAGATGAAATTCGCTTTAATTGAACTAGATTTCTTGCGAAGAGAAGTGAGCCACCTTTTGCGTAATCAATCTGCCAATTATGTTGCTTGGCAATTTGCCCAATCTCATCAATAGCTGAGGTGATCGCACCTCTTAAATTACGATAACTTTCAATCCCATTCTCTTTAATTACTCTTTGGCTTGAGGTTGGATACTCAGCGGAGGCCCAGCCACCATTTCTGCCGCTTGCGCCAAAGCCCACATACTCCGCCTCAAAGATTGCAATCCTAAGTTCAGGTTGAAATTGTTTAAGATGATAGGCACTCCACAAACCACTAAATCCTGCGCCAATTATCGCTACGTCAAAGGAATCATTGCCACTAATTGATTTTCGGTAGGTAATTTTTTGATTACCCTGCCAAAGGGAGGTATTCACGCCTCTAAGTATAGGTTTGGAATGCAAATATAAAACAAATAAATAATCCCCGCCCATTACAGGCGGGGATTAATGCTGTAACTCAAGGTAAAGTGCTACATCACACCGACTGCGAAAATCTTAACATAATCTTTTTCCACATTTATTAAATTACCGAGAAACCTAACTAACAAATTCATTATCTTTCGCCCTGTGTACCGCTGTAGCTCAGCGGATAGAGCATCACACCGACTATGTTGATGGTCGCGGGTTCAAATCCCGCCAGCGGTACACAACCTAACTGGCCCCATAGTTAGTCGCATGGGGCCAGTTAGAAATAATCCATCAGATCACTTGGGCAGTGAATTTTTAGTGCTTGCCGCTCTCTAGCTCTTTAACCTCAGAGGCGGTTGGTTTAGCTATGTTCTCAGCATTTGCTGCGCTAAATCTTGCTTGAAGTTTTGCTCTAATGCCCTTTGGATTTAAAACGCCTTGATTATCCTCAGTCACCAATGCAATTGCTTTTGGTTGCTCATGTTGAGTTAAGGCGAACTTCTTTTCTGGGGATAGCTCTTCGTGAATTTCTATGTACTCACCATGAGGCAGCATCACTAGTCGACCAGTCTCCTTGCCATGAAGCACAGCTTCACGATCTGCTCTTTGTAGAGAAAGACAGATGCGCTTGGTAATTACAAATGCCAATGGCGGCAGCACGATGATGCCGATTCGAGAGAACCACATGATCTGATTAATTGTTAGGTCAAAGTGAGTGGCAATCAAATCATTTCCACCATTGATTAAAGCTACGATCATGAAGGTTAATGACATAACACCTAAGGCGGTTCTGTTTGGCACATTGCGTGGACGATCCAAGATGTGGTGTTCGCGCTTATCGCCGGTCATCCAGCTTTCAATAAATGGATAGAGCGCCATACCAGTAAAGATAATTCCTGGAATTATTAATCCTGGTAACAAGATATTCCACGAGACGGTGTAGCCAAATAGATATGTTTCAAGAGGCGGGGCCATTCGAACCAAACCATCTAGCCAACCCATATACCAATCTGGTTGTGAACCTGCTGAAATTTGTCCTGGCGTATATGGTCCATAGAGCCAAATTGGATTTATCGATGCAACAGCTCCCAAGAAGGCGGTAATTCCAAATACGATAAAGAAGAAACCACCAGCCTTTGCCATATATACAGGCATCAATGGATAGCCAACTACATTCTTCTCAGTTCTACCAGGTCCTGGGTACTGAGTGTGCTTCTGGTACCAAACCAACATTAAGTGCACGGTAATTAATGCTAAGAAAATTCCTGGAATCAATAGGACGTGGACAATATAAATACGCGGGATAAATACATAACCTGGGAATGCTCCACCAAAGGCGAAGAATGACAGGTAGGTGCCAACTACTGGAATAGATTGAATGATCGCATGAGCAATTCTTACGCCAGTTCCAGATAACAAATCATCTGGCAGTGAGTAACCAAGGAAGCCTTCAACAATTCCAAGTGTTAAAAGAGCAATACCTAAAATCCAGTTGAACTCACGTGGCTTACGAAACGCACCGGTAAAGAAAACTCTCATTAAGTGAACCACAATCGCAGCCATAAAAATCAGCGCTGCCCAGTGATGGATTTGACGCATCAATAAGCCACCGCGAACATCAAAGGAGATATGAAGAGCCGAGGCGTATGCCGCGCTCATCTCAACATCCTTTAATGGTTGATAACTTCCCTCGTACTTCACATGCTGCATCGAAGGATCAAACCAAAAGCTTAAAAAGGTTCCTGAAAGAAGAAGAATTACAAAGGAGTAAAGAGCAATCTCACCCAACATAAATGACCAGTGATCTGGAAATACCTTCTGTAGATTTTTTCTCATCCACTTGGCAGCGCCAGTGCGCTCATCTACATAATTGGCAACTGTTCCTGCCACTCTCTCACGTGCGGTCATGATTTCCTCTCCCAGAAGCTAGGCCCTACTGCCTCGCTAAATGGTTGTTTAGCAATTAAATACCCTTCACTATCTACGGTGATAGCAAGTTGGGGTAGTGGACGAGCTGATGGCCCAAATATAACTTTGGCAGCTCTGGTTACATCAAAGGTTGACTGGTGGCATGGGCAGAGTAGATGTTTTGTAGTTTGTTCATACAACGCAACTGCGCATCCCATGTGTGAGCAAATTTTTGAGAAGGCGATGATTCCCTCATGTGTCCAAGATAATCTCTCTGGATCTAATTGGAATTCAGATGGACGAATTCTTATCAACAAAACGGCATCTTTAGCAATGTCCTCTAATGAGCGCTTTTTACCTGGCGCTAACGCTGGCATAACTTGAGCAACGCCACCAACCTCTAAATCACTTGGTTTAATTGGTCGATCACCTGGATCAGTTACCAACCTTGTGCCAGTTGCCCAATTAGTTTCATTTAAAGCATTGCCTGGCAATGGACCTAGATCGCGAAGCAAAATTATCGCAGGCAATCCTGCAAGACCTGCTGCGGCAGCAAGTGTGCGCTTAATTAGTGGACGCCTTCCAAGACCTGCAATAGCAGCACCCTCTTTAGCGGTGGCAACTAAATCTTGACGATCCTGCTCCTCAGATTTCATCTCATGGCGGTATGCGATTACCTCTTGATCTGGCATCAATGTTTTCGCCCAATGAACTGCGCCAAAACCAATAAACAACAAGCTAGCAGCCATACCAATGCCAATTCCTAATTGATGGGCATTAGTTGTTCCCATAATTGGAACGAAAATAAATGTTTCCTCGCTAATAAAAAAGAATGAGTAGATAAATAACAAGGTGCCAGCACCAGAGAGTGAGAATAAAACCGCTACCTGTCGCTCTGCTCGCTTTGCTGCAATTGGATCAGTATCAGCTTTTCGGTGGACATGTTCAGGCAATCCTGGATCTGCTAATGGCTCTAACTCTCTAGACATTTACCTACCTCGCCTTTGCAGTAAGCCAGACAGCAATTGCAATTAATAAACCAAGTCCAAATGTCCAGATCAGTAAGCCTTCAGTTACCGGGCCTACTCGACCAAGGGGTGCACCACCTAGATTTGGCTCACTTTCTGCTGCCTTAATCCATTTAATAATTGAAAGCTTCTCTTGTGGGGTAATGATCTTGTCGGAGAAGACTGGCATCGCCTGCGGACCGGTAATCATCGCTTCATAAATATGCTTTGGTTCAACACCCATCACAGTTGGCGCATACTTACCTTGAGTTAACGCTCCACCCTGGCCCGCAAAGTTGTGACACATCGCGCAGTTATTTCGAAATAACTCACCACCATCAGCGGTGTTGCCATCTCGCTCCCATTTAATCTCCTCATTTGTGTAAGCACGTGGTCCTGGTGCTAATGATGCGACATAGGCAGCAAGGGCTGCGACCTCTTCATCGTTATAGACAGGAGTCTTTCGCATTGCTTGTTGACTCATATCCTGCATTGGCATACGACCTGTTGCTACTTGAAAATCAACTGAGGCAGCGCCAACTCCAATTAGAGATGGACCAACTGCAGCTCCCTCTCCATTTAATCCGTGGCATGAGGAGCAACCTTTTAGAAATATTTGTTGGCCCTCTGCAATTAAGGTTGAACGAGCTGCTGCATCAACAGCTGTTGGCGCTTCAGTAGCACTGGCAACTGAGAAGGTTAAGCCAATTCCAAAGAGTGCGAACAACAGTAACAATGGGGTAGCAAACTTGTGTCTGCGGTATTTAGATATAAATTTCATAATTATTTAATCAGGTAGATGGCAGCAAACAATGCGATCCAGACGATATCGACAAAGTGCCAGTAGTAGGAGACCACAATCGCTGTGGTTGCTTGGGAGTGACCAAATTTTTGCGCTCTAAATACTCTGATCAGCACAATTAGGAAAGCGATCAAACCACCAGTTACATGCAAGCCATGGAAGCCGGTGGTCATGTAAAAAACTGAGCCATAGGCATTTGAGGCAAGAGTTAAATTCTCACTTACCAATACTGCATACTCATAAACTTGTCCGGCGATGAAAAAAGCCCCCATTAAAAATGTTAGGGAAAACCACTCGCGCATTCCCCACTTACTTATCTGCCACAAACTTCCAGTTCGACGAGCTTGAAAACGCTCGGCGGCAAATACACCGTACTGGCAGGTGACTGAGGAGAGAACCAAGATTGTTGTGTTGGTTGCAGCAAATGGAATATTTAATAATCCAGTTGACTCTGCCCAAATTGTTGGTCCCTGCACCGCACGGGTAGTGAAATACATGGCAAAGAGTGCGGCAAAAAACATTAACTCTGATGAGAGCCAGACAATGGTGCCAACTGCAACCAGGTTAGGACGATTGGTCTTAACTGCTGGGCTGGCGTAGGTGGTCATAGGGCAGATTATTCCCGAAATAGGTAGGAATAGCCTCATTTAAGGATGGGGTACTAGCCCTACTATCTGGTGAAACTGATCACCTAGCGGGTAGAAAAGTGATGGGCGAGTTATATATCGGGCTAGGTAGGATTACCGACATGCAAAAGTTGATTCTCGCCCTTTACTCAGATGATTCAACAGTTCGTAGCTCTGTTATCGCATCCCTGGGCAAGCAGTTAGATAAGGATTTGCCACTGCATGAGATTAAAGAGTTTGCCACCGCTGATGCACTACGGCTCTACGTTGATAGCAAAAAGCAGGTTGATCTTTTTATTTTAGATGCCGAAGCAGTTCCCGAAGGTGGCATGGGAGTGTGCCGGCAATTAAAGGATGAGGTTTTTAACTGTCCACCAGTATTACTCATCACTGCCCGCACTTCAGATAATTGGCTCGCCACCTGGTCAAGAGCTGAGGCAACGGTGATGCATCCGATTGATCCATTTACTATTGCTGCTAAATGTGCTGGTTTGTTGAAATCTAATTCTGCGCTCGCAAAATAATTAAGTAGTGCAAATGAAGTGGGATCAAATCTTTGCCGCACTTGCTGATAAAAAAGATTTATCCAATGAGCAAATCACCTGGGGTATGTCGCAGATTTTAGAGGGCGTAGCCAGCAATGAGGACATAAAGGCATTCCTAACTGGTCTAAAGGCAAAGGGTGAAAGTGCTGAAGAGGTTGAGGCATTAGTTGCTCAGATGTATAAATACAGCGCCCCAATCAATATTTCAGAACGAGCGGTAGACACAGTAGGCACTGGAGGAGATGGTGCTAACACAATAAATATTTCAACAACCGCAGCGATTGTCACCAATGCAGCTGGAGCCCGAGTGGTCAAGCATGGTAATCGAGCAGCCTCTTCAAAATCAGGCTCAGCTGATCTACTTGAGGCGCTGGGTGTAAAGATTGATTTAACTGGCAAAGAGGTTGAACAAACTGTTCACAAAATTGGGATTGGATTTTGTTTTGCGCCAATTTTTCATTCATCGATGAAGCATGCAGTTGCCGCTAGAAAAGAGCTTGGCGTGCCAACGGTTTTTAATATTTTAGGGCCGCTAGCAAATCCAGCTAAACCAATTGCAGCAGCTATTGGAGTTGCCCGGGCCGGGCTATTGCCATTAATGGCGCAGGTTTTACTAGATCAAGGTAAAGAGGGATTTATTTTCCGTGGCGATGATGGATTAGATGAGGTCTCACTTTCAACAACCACCACCGTAATCCAAATCAGTAAGGGCAAGTTAAAGCAAGAGCTCTTCAATCCGGCTGAATTAGGAATCGCAACCGCGCCAATTACGGCCCTTGCTGGCGGTGATGCCAAATACAACGCACAGATGACCCAACAAATATTTGCCGGCAAATCCGGGCCAATGCGGGATGCGGTTACTTTAAATGCAGCCTTTGCTATCGCAGCATTTAAAGCTGATTTTGATTTACCGCTGCAAACTCAAATTGCTAATGGATTTGTATTAGCCAATAAGGCAATTGATTCTGGTGCTGCCCAAGCAGTGCTTAAGAAATGGGTGGAATTAAGTAATGAGATTGTTTCAGCTAGATAGAGGTTAAGCCCCAGTAATTTTGACGTTGAATATGAGCGGCAGTTTTTGCAAACTCAAGTAATTGATCCAGGGTTGTAATCTCTAGGGAACCAAGCCGTTCAAATAATCCATGCAAGATCTCTGTGGTTGCCTTGGCATCATCTAGGGCACGGTGATTTGGCTCTGTTTTTGTTCCAAAAAATTGCGCAAGAGTTCCTAATTTGCAATCTCTAACATCTTCTTTTGTTAACAGCTGCCTGGCAATAGTGACAGTGTCTAACGTCTTGTACTTTGGCCACTCATAATCTAATTCTTTGGCCGCGCTTTTAAGAAAACTTAAGTCAAAGGGAGCGTTATGTGCTACCAAAACCGACTCATTATGGCTTCCGGCAAACTCTAAAAAGGTAGGAAATATTTCATCAATTACTGGAGCATGTGCCAACATCAAATCATTGATGCCAGTCATTGCGGTTATGTACTCAGGAATTGGTGAAAGAGGATTTACAAATGATTTGAACTCTCCAATAATCTCACCACCTTTAACTTTCACCGCCCCAATTTCGGTGATCGCAGCACCTTTTTTGGGAGAGGCACCGGTAGTTTCAAGATCAACAACTACAAAGGTGGTTTCTTGAAGTAATGTGCTCATGGCTAAAAGATACTAGCCAGATATGACAATGGTATTACTTTGCGTTAGAGATTAAAAAAAGCCTTGATTGCGCTAACAATCATCTCTACAGCAATTGCTGAAAGGAGTAATCCTGCAATTCTTGCAAGTAAGTCCACGCCAGAATCTTTAATCACTGCCAATATCTTGGTTGAGAACATAAAGGTCAAACCAATAAGGAAGTGAACGGCAAAAATTGCAATTGCCAAAGCGGTTAGTTGATCATTGCCATCTGCTTTTTGAACATAAAGCATGGTGGTCACAATCGCGCCAGGCCCAGCTAGTAGTGGTGTGCCAAGTGGAACTAGTGCAATATTTTGTGTGGCTGCTGAATCACTATCGGTCAAAGATCCTGTTAGTAATCCAAGTCCAGTGATAAGCAGCAGGATTCCACCAGCGCCTTGAAGTGCGGCGAGTGAGATATTTAAGTAATCAAGGATTGCATTTCCAAAGAGCGCAAAGGAGACAATTACAAAAAGTGATACCGCAGCAGCCTGCCAAGCCAGCAGTCGTTGTTGCTTAATTGTTTTGCCTGAAGCTAGACCTAAAAAGATTGGGGCAGCACCTGGCGGATCTAAAATAACAAATAAGGTTACAAAGGCCTGAGCGCCAAATGTTAAGGCCGAAATGGTCACTGCATCATTCATAAGGCAATCTTAACTGATGAAAAAACTTTTAAAGATCAGTTATTGAGGTGTTGCTTACTAAACAAAATGGGTGACCAGCCGGATCAAAATAAACTCTGAAATTATCAGCGGGATCAGATGAGGTTTGAATTGGTGATTTTACGGCTCCGATTTGAAGCAATTTCTCCTCGGCGATATCTAAATTAGGAACATCAAAATCTAAGTGAGCTTGTTGCGGAATCGGCCCTTCTGGCCAAGTTGGTTTTACATAGTTTTTAACTCGCTGAAAAGCAATTTTTGTAACACCATTATCAACTAACTCAACCCAAAGTGGATCACCGTTTTTAGATAGGTGGGCCACCACAACTTCAAACCCTGTGATCTTGGCATAGAAATTGGCTAACGCCACAGGATCAGGACAATCTAAAGCGGTGAGTGAGTATTTTGCAATTGCCATAAGGGGATATTAACCATCTTGATTACTCTTTAATAATTATAAAGAAAAAGTGTCTTTAAACTACTTGCCACCGATTGACCTGAGCCCCTAGCCTTACCCGAAATAACTGCTGGAGGAAAAAATGGGATTAAACAAGGACGCTAAGAGCTTTACCAAGATTACTTTGGATGAAAGTGAAATGCCCACCCAGTGGTACAACATAATTCCTGATCTTCCATCGCCACCGCCACCACCATTGCATCCTGGTACACATCAACCAGTAGGGCCGGCTGATCTTGCTCCACTGTTTCCAATGGATTTAATTTTGCAAGAGGTTTCCACTGATTCATATATTGATATTCCAGGTGAAGTTTTAGATGTTTACCGCACTTGGCGGCCATCACCATTATTTAGAGCAAGAAGATTAGAAAAACTTCTCGATACACCAGCTCGTATTTATTACAAGTATGAGGGTGTCTCACCAGCAGGCTCACACAAAACTAATACCTCTGTGCCTCAGGCTTACTACAATAAGAAGGCTGGCATAAAGAAAATTACAACTGAAACTGGTGCTGGACAGTGGGGAACTGCCTTGGCATTTGCTTGTTCACTATTTGATTTGGAGTGTGAGGTTTGGCAAGTAGGCGGTTCCTATGATGCCAAGCCATACCGCAGATTAATGATGGAAGTATTTGGTGCAAATGTTCATCGCTCACCATCACAATTAACAGAAGCCGGTCGCAAATTAGCCCTGGATCCTAAGAATCATTCTGGCTCTTTAGGTATAGCAATCTCTGAAGCGGTCGAGGCAGCGGTTGCAGATCCAACTGTGGCTTATGCACTTGGCTCTGTTTTAAACCATGTGCTCATGCACCAAACAATTATTGGTGAAGAGGCGTTAAAACAACTTGCAAAGGTTGGTGAAACCCCAGACCTATTAGTTGGTTGCACAGGTGGTGGCTCTAACTTTGCTGGCTTGTCCTTCCCATTTATTAGAGAAAAGTTAAAAGGAAAGATGAATCCAGAGATTCGTGCTGTTGAACCAGCTTCCTGCCCATCACTGACTCGAGGAAAATATGCCTACGATTTTGGTGATACAGCCGGCATGACACCTTTGATGAAGATGCATACTCTTGGTCATGATTTCATTCCAGATCCAATTCATGCTGGCGGGCTTCGCTACCATGGAATGGCGCCATTGATTTCACATATCTATGAATTAGGAATGATGACCGCTGAAAGTGTTGGGCAAAAAGAGTGTTTTGCAGCTGCAGTTCAGTTTGCAAGAACTGAAGGAATTGTGCCAGCACCAGAGCCAACACATGCAATTGCTGTTGCGATTGCAGAGGCACTTAAGGCAAAAGAAACTGGTGAAGAGAAGGTAATTCTGACTGCTCTGTGCGGTCACGGTCACTTTGATCTTGCTGCCTATGATGCTTACTTAAATGGCAACATGGTCGATTCAGTTCTTAACGATAAGGATTTTGAAGCAGCACTTGCTGCACTGCCAGTTATGTAATCAAACCTGAGGGTGGGATTGCGGGGTAGTAAGTTAAGACCATGATTGATCGAGAACGCCTTGCCAAACTTCGCGCCATTGAGGATCAAAGGTTTTTAAAAAGCCATCCAAAAAGTGGTGAGTTATTTGCAAGCGCTAAGAAATCAATGCCAAATGGTGTGCCAATGTCTTGGATGTCTAAATGGCCTGGTGCTTACCCAATATTTGTTGAAGAGGCCAAAGGGGCAAGTTTTGTTGATGTAGATGGCAATACTTATATTGATTTGTGTTTGGGTGATACCGGATCAATGACTGGGCACTCACCAGATGCCACCGTTACTGCAATTCGAGAGCAGGTTGGTAAGGGCTTATCGGTAATGCTGCCTAGCAAAGATGCAGAAGTTGTTTCAGCTGAGTTAGCGAGCAGATTTAATCTGCCACTTTGGCAATTCACCGTTTCGGCAACTGATGCCAATCGTCATGCTATTCGTTACGCCAGGTTGATCACCAGAAAATCAAAGGTGATTGTGATTGATCGCTGCTATCACGGCAGTGTTGATGAAACATTTGCCACCTTAGATAAGTCAGGAAAAACTGTTGCCAGAGAGGGAAATATCGGGGCACCAGTTCCATTGGATCAAACAACTCGAGTAGTGGCTTTTAATGATTTAGCAGCAATGAAGATTGCCCTACAACATAATGATGTGGCTGCTATTTTGATGGAGCCAGCTATGACCAATGTTGGAATTGTTTTACCGAAAGAAGGTTATCTAAAAGAGGTTGAAAAGTTAGCTAAGCAATTTGGCGCACTTTTAATTATTGATGAAACTCACACCATCTCAGTTGGTCCCGGGGGAATGACATCTCAGCTTTCACTTTCACCAGATTTTCTAACAATTGGAAAGGCGATTGGGGGAGGATTTCCAACAGGTGCTTTTGGTATGACTCAACAGGTGGCAGATTCAATTAAGAAAATGGTGGAGTTAGAGGTTATTGATACTGGTGGAATTGGTGGAACATTAGCTGCCAATGCTTTATCCCTTGCGGCTATGCGTGCCACCTTGAGTAAAGTATTAACAAAAGAGAACTTTGAACGAATGATCAAATTAGGTAATCGCTGGGCTGATGGTGTTGAAAAGGTAATCAACCAATACCAATTGGGATGGACGGTAAATCGGTTGGGCGCAAGAGCTGAGTACATGTTTGCGCCAACCCCACCTGTAAATGGTAGAGAAGCAGCGGATGCGGGAGATTTTGAGTTAGAGCAATACATTCACTTACGAATGCTCAATGATGGGTTCTTAATAACTCCATTTCATAACATGGCTTTGATCTCACCTGATACAACCTCTGTCGATGTGGATGCGCACACAGGTGCATTTGAAAAAATGTGCAGTGAGTTGACGGCAAAGTAATTGTTAACTAATTGGTTGCCACTTAAATTTGAATCTTTTTGAGAGTAAAAATCAATATGAAATCAAAGATCACTCTGATTCCAATCCCATCTGCGAAGGAGTTTGCCGACCAGCCTTTGGATTGGAGCATCAAGTTATGGGGAGAGGGTAAAGAGGAGTTTTCAGCTGATGATTGGCGAAAATTCTATAAAAATGCAATGAGTTCTAACTACAACAGTTGGAATCTTTTGGGTGTAGATCAAGAGCATCTATTTATGGCAATCAGAGAAGAGGATGATAAATCTGAGGTTGTGGCCTCGATCGCAATTTGTGATTTTGATGATTTTGAAGAGTTTCGCCAATACAAACCTTGGATTGCAGCTTTTATTGTTCGGGAGGATTTAAGAGGAAGTGGAATTGGGAGCCAGGTTTTAAAGCTTGCTGAAGAAAAAGCTATTAAGTATGGAATAACAAAAATCTACTTATGGACTGAAGGGGAGCGAGAGTTTTATGGCAAACGTGGCTATGTTTTGTTGCAGCAATTATCAAGGCAAAACAGAGAAATAGATCTTATGGTAAAAAACTTAATTGCAGATTAGTTACCTAAAAGCAGCTATTCCAGTAAGAGCTTGACCAAGAACTAGCATGTGAATCTCATGGGTACCTTCGTAAGTTAATACAGTTTCCAGGTTACTCATGTGTCTGAAGACTGAGTACTCGGTTGTAATTCCGGCTCCACCCAGAATAGAACGGGCACTTCTTGCTATCTCAAGCGCGGCATTAACATTGTGAAACTTACCCATACTGATCTGCTCTGGTTGAATTTTTTCAGAATCTTTAAGATCGGCTAAATGATATGCAAGCAACATGGAGGTTGTTATCTTTGTTGCCATATCAGCAAATTTTGCTTGAGTTAGTTGGTGCTTTGAGATCGGGCCATCAAACTGCTCACGAGTAGTGGCATAAGCAAGAGAGACCTCAAAACAGTCACGGGCTGCACCAACAGTTCCAAAGATAATTCCATATCTTGCTTCAGCAAGACACAAAAGTGGCGCTCTCAAGCTAGTTGCCTCTGGAAGTCGATAGGAATCTGGAACTCTCATATCATTGAAAACTAACTCAGATGTAATGGATGCTCTAAGTGAGAGCTTATGTTTAATTGGATTGATCACTAAGCCAGCAGTTTTGGTCGGAACGCAAAAACCTCTAATTCCCTCATCAGTTTGTGCCCAGATAACTGCAACATCTGCAACGCTGCCATTTGTAATCCACATTTTTGATCCATTAATTACCCAATCAGAGCCATCTTTCTTTGCAAATGTGGCCATACCAGATGGATTTGAACCGTGATCTGCCTCTGTTAGACCAAAACAACCAATTGCCTCACCCTTTGCCATTTTTGGCAACCACTCCTGTTTCTGTGCTTCACTTCCAAATCTATAAATAGCAAACATTGCTAATGATCCTTGTACTGAAACTAGAGATCTAAGACCAGAATCAACCGCTTCTAATTCAAGGCAAGCAAGCCCATATGACATTGCATCGGTTCCGGCACATCCATAATTTTTTAAATGCATTCCAAGTACGCCAATTCCACCAAGAGCTTTCGCTAAATCACGGGCTGGCAGATGTCCCTCTTCATACCAAGTTGCGATGTTTGGCTTTAGCTCTTTAGCAGCGAAATCTCTGACTACTTTTTGAATCGCTTTTTGTTCTTCAGTTAAACGTGACTCAACCTGCATTAAAACCAAAGGGTGTATCGGAGAGGCCGGCGGTTTACTCATGGCGTAAGTCTACCGAGTGCCTTTCTCTTGTTGGAAGTTTTCCAAAGGAGTCCGCACCATTTGGTGATAAATCTCATTACTAAACAATGTTGTACTCAGGGCGCAATTGTCCTGACGAAAGGAATCTGTCAGCACTTAACTGATCTATCTTCACAAATGGCTCCTTGTTTAAGTAGAGATCCCGCAAAATTTCACCGATTGCAGGTCCTTGTAGAAAGCCGTGCCCACTGAAGCCGGTGGCATAGAAAAATCTAGATACTTTTTTAAACTCACCTAATATTGCATTGTGATCGGGAGTTACCTCATACAAACCTGCCCACCCCTTACCAATTCCTAAATCCATCAACCGAGGTGCTCTTACCATCGCTATTGCACCTAATTTCTCCAAAAATTGTGGATCTCGCTTTAAATCAAATCCGGCTTCAATTGATTTATCAGAAAAACCCATTAGCAATCCTTTTCCTTCTCGATGCCAGTACAAAGATGTTGAGTAATCAATTGTCATCGGCATATTTGCAGGTAAATCAGCGAAAGATTGACCCAATGCTTCGGTAATTACCAACTCACGTTTATATGGGGTAACAGGTAAATCCAACCCAACCATCGAACCTATTTGTGGCGACCAAGCTCCAGCACAATTTATAACTGCATCAGTTCGCACCTCACCGGCGGAGGTAACTACTGATGTGATTTCACCTGAGTCTAATTTGATTGCACTGACCTCAGTATTTGTTAAAACAGTTGCGCCAAGTTTTTTAGCTCCTCCTGCATATCCAAGAACTACAGCCTCAGGAGTGCAGTGACCATCATTTGGGGTAAATGAAGCCGCCAGTAGATCTGAAGTCTTCAATAATGGTGAGATTTTTCCAGCCTCACTCGGAGTGAGCATTCTTGATTCGACATCAAATTGATTGTGTATCTTGGTCGATCTTCCAAACAGTTCAACATCCTCCTGCTTGGTTAAAGCAAATAAATAGCCAGAGCGGTGTAAATCAATCTCATAACCTGGGCGGGATTTAAACTCGGCGAAAAGATCCAATGACCTGGCACCAAGGGCAACATTAAACTCATCAGAAAAGTTTGCCCGTACGCCGCCGGCCGCTTTTGAGGTAGAGCCACTGGCTAACTCATTCTTCTCACATAGAAGAACTGAAACACCAGCTTCAGCTAAGTGAAATGCAGCAGAGGTGCCCATAACTCCACCACCGACAATTACTACATCTACGTGGCTAGGTAGAGACATACTTAGATATTTAAGAGGAAGTTTGGATCATGCTTTATTTCAATAAGATCCATCTGCGCCTTCTGCAATTTATTAGACCAATCCCAGTTCATCGATTGCCATCTTGTAAATTGATCTAGCACCCAAATTCCACTCTGCCTTGAACCGTTACCGCTTAAACCATTACCACCAAATGGCAGATGAGCTTCAGCACCGGAGGTTGAGTTATTAATAGAGACCATGCCAGCTGAAATACCTTCCCTGAATCGCCAAACATTTTGGGGATCTTTTGTGTAGATCGCTGAGGAAAGACCATATCCGTGACCATTTGCTAGATCTATTGCTTCATCTAGTGTTGAGAATTTACCAACTGTTACAAGAGGACCAAAAGTTTCAGTTGAGTAAAGCTCATCATTTTTTGTTATCCCAGCAACAATCACAGGATGGGCAAAGACGCCTTTCTCAGGATCTCCAATAAAACCTTTGCGTGGGTTAGCTGCTGTAATTCTTCCAGTGGCGGAGGATCCAAGGACTTTATGATGAGGTTGAATCATCTTAAGGTGGTCTAAGTGATTATCTAAATACTTTTGACTAATCATTGGTCCAAACAAAACATCTTTAAATGGGTCACCGACCGCTGCATTTTCAACTAACGCTGCAAATTTTGCTAACACAGCATCATAAATTGATTCATGTATCCAAAGTGTTCCAAGGGAGGTGCAGCGCTGTCCGGCGGTACCAAAACCTGCAAATAATGCACCATCTAAAGCTAAATCAATATTGGCATCTTCCATTACTACCATCGGATTTTTTCCACCAAGCTCTAAGCAAGCACTTTGAATGTACTCACCAGCTTTAGCTCCGATTTTCTTACCAACCGCTGTCGAACCTGTGAAACCAACTTTATTGATTACACCTTCTTTTAAGCCAGATTCCAATGCTGCAAATGTTTGAGCACCATCTGCAACCACAGTCATTAAAACATCTTTTGGAACTCCTCCAGCATGAAAAATTGAAGTCAAAGCATTAGCAACTGCTGGCGTGAACTCTGAGGGTTTCCAAACTACTGTGTTGCCAGCTAAAAGCGCTGGAACGATATACCAAGACGGAACAGCGGTTGGGAAGTTTCCAGCGGTAATTATGAATACATTGCCAACTGGCATTCTGAAGGTGAATAAATTCTTATTCTGCATCTCACTTGGCACAGTCTGTCCGTATAAGCGACGGCCTTCACCAAGGAAGAAATCGCAGGTATCTACAACCTCCTGCACTTCGCCCAATGCTTCGCTATAAACCTTACCCATTTCTTTGGTTATCAATTTAGCTAGCGCCTCTTTGTTACTTTCAACTAATCGACCTACATTTGCAATGATTCGACCACGAGTTGGTGCTGGAAGTTTTGCCCAACTTTTTTGGGCAGTTTTGGCAGTGCGAAGCACAGTAAGAATTTCATTTGCCGAAGCCTCTGGAACAGTTGCTATGACTTCCTTGATATCTGATGGGTTAGTTGATGTGAACATAAGGGCATTCTCTCCTAGATAAGCAAAATTGGAAAATGCCGATATGGTTTGAACATGGAAGGCTCAAATCGGTCTGTTGCAGCAGTAATTTTAGATTTACTGGCACAAGAGGGCGTGAGAAAAGCTTTTGGAATTCCAGGAGTGCATAATCTAGGTTTTTGGAATGCGTTATCAAAAGAACGTCCAGAAATTATCAGCGTCAGGCATGAACAGAGCTGTGTCTATGCTGCCGACGGTCTATCTAGAGCAACCGGGAAGTTAGCAGTTGCCATTACAACAACTGGGCCAGGAGCAGCCAATACCTTAGGAGCGTTTGGTGAAGCGGCTATCTCGGGATCACATATTTTGTTGATTTCATCAGAGGCACCGATAAAAAATCGTTCTACCGAAGGTGCTAGAGGAATTTTGCATGAAATGGATGATCAAAGTGCTTTATTCGCACCACTCGCTAAACGGGTAATGATTGGCAGCGAGGAGTTCGTTTTAGCAAAGAGTTGTAAGTCAGCTGCTGAAGCTATTGCCACTGTGGTTGATTTTTTAAAGTACCTATCAACAGCACCAGTTGGAGCAGGTTATATCGGCGTACCAGCTGATGTTTTGAATCAAGAATTTACCGGGCCAATCCCGCAATTAAGTGAAAAAGCTTCTGCATTTGTTAATCAATCCAAGAGTAAGACTCTTGATCTAGACCCAGTAAAGGAACTTCTTGAAGGGGCAATGAAAATTGGAATCTGGGCAGGGGGTGGAGCCACTGCGGCTACAAGTGAGATCGCAACACTTTCTGATCACCTAAGTGCCCCAATATTTACCTCCTTTTCAGGTCGAGGCGTGGGAAGTTCTAGTAAAAACTATTTGAATATTCCAATACATGAAATTGAAGCGGAAAAACTCTTATCCGAGTGTGAGGTTTTATTGGTATTTGGATCCCAGTTAGACGGGATGAATACAAAGAATTGGAGTATCAACTTTCCCAAGAAAATAGTTTTAATTGATGCTAATCCTAAAATTGCTCTTCGAAATATCTCAGCAGATGTGGTTATCCAAAGCTCAGATTTATCTGGAGTAATTGATCAGTTACTGGGTGTCGATGGCAAATCTAATTGGGTTGATGTGGCACAAACTTCAAGTCAAGCCCGCAAGAGAATTGCTGCCAGTGATAAGGGCAAAGCCGGAATGGCATTAGTTGATGCAATTGAAAAAAGCTGGCCTAGTGAGAACAACATCGTATGTGACATGGCAATTTCTGGTTATTGGACTGGTGTTTATTTGCAGTCTAGGCGGCCTCGGCAAATTGCATATCCAGTTGGCTGGGGAACATTAGGTTTTGGTTTGCCAGCTAGTTTGGGTCCATCCTCTGCCGGGATTGCCACACTACTTGTTTGTGGTGATGGCGGAATTGCCTTTGGCCTTGGGGAGTTGGCAACAGTTGCTCAAGAACAATTGCCATTAACAATTTTGCTCCATGATGATGGTGGATATGGAATGTTGCGCTTTGATCAAAAAGTAATGAATCATCCAGAGCGAGGCGTCAATTTGTTTAATCCAGATTGGAAAATATTGGCTCAATCCTTCGGAATTGATTTTATTGAAAGTACTTTAGATCAACTCTCTGCGGTTCTGGCTAAACGATCGGTGAGCAGCACCCCAGGTATTGTTTTAATTGCCGAATCTATTTATCCACCAAAAAGTACTAGTCCACGGTGGAATGAGGAGTAGGTACTTACCTAGTTAAACCAGCGTTGATAATAAAATAGTAAATTGTAAAAATCACAGATGCCCAGAGAAATCCTGTCCACCAACTCATGCTCAGTTTTAGCTTGTAAGTATCCCAATTAACTTTGGCTAAGTTTTTGTCTGCTTTGACCTTATTTCGATAGGAAATGATCATGTAGGCAGAAACTACTATCGCCCAAAAAAACATAAAGCCAGATCTCATGTGCGTAGTTTAGCCCACATCGGATCGGTGTGACCTTTTGCATCTGCTTATTGGTGAAGTTCCTATCTACACTAGGGCTTATGGCACTAGTAGAAACTCCCTTTGTTTCAGCGGAGGAGATAAACGCACTGTGTTCCTATGAAAAAATTATGGAAAATCAGCGACAGGTTTTTAAAAACTATTTTCTAGATCAAGCCGTAATGGGACCTAGAGCAATCTTGTCTCAGAATGAAAATGCACAATTTTCCTATATTGCACGAGCATCAAGTGATGGTCCGACAATTGTTAAATTTGGCACAGTAGTACCTAGTAATGCCGGCAGAGATATCTCAGTAGTACAGACCACGGTTTCAGTTATTGATGCCACAACCGGTAGCGTCAAGTTATTTTTAGATGGAGAAGCGGTAACTAAATGGCGAACTGTCTGTGCAAGTATGGCGGCTGCGAAGGAGTTATCTAACCCAGTAAAAAAGATTGCAGTCATTGGTGTTGGCCATCAAGGCGCAGCCCATCTGCAGGCTGCAAAACATATTTTTAAGCCAGAGAGAATTATTGGGATTGATCAAGATTTAAAGAATACTGATCTGGGTATTGAGATAACTCAAGATATAAAAGCGGCCTATGATTGCGATTTGATTTTCATCTGCACCAATTCCCAAGAGCCAGTGATTAACTCTGCGTTAAATTCTGGTTCCACATGTATTTCTATTGGCTCATTTGCGCCTAACCGGCTGGAAGTATCAGTTTCGGCGTTATCTAAGGCTGATAAGGTTTTTGGTGATGATGCTAAAACAATTTCAGAGCAATCAGGATCAGTGGTTAAAACCCTGGAAAATTATGAACGCTCCTGGCAATACGCGCAATCAATTGGTGGAGTTTATGCCGGAAACATTAAGGGCAGGGAAAATAAAGAACAAGTCATTTATTATTTCTCAGTCGGGCTTGGTATCCAAGATGCTGCCTTGGCGGAATTCATTCTTGCAAATGGAAAATTTTAAAATAATGAGGGGGATTTAAATGAAATATATAGAGGCGAAATCCCTCCTTAAGAAAAACTGGGGATTAGAGGCACAGATTTCTGCCCTGCCAAGTGAGCGAGATGTTAACTTCAAAATTATTGGCAAGAAGAATTACGTTTTAAAGATCTACCCAAAGGTCGATGCATCGCTAAAGATTAAGCTCAATCTACAAAACAGAGTTTTAAAGTTTTTAGAAGATAACAAAGTTAATACTTCACCAGCAGTGGTACCCACCAAGAGTAAGAAGCTGTTAATCAATCCAAGCAAAAATTCAGCAGCCAGGCTGCTTACCTTCCATGAAGGCACTGCTTGGGGCGTTAAGGGTGAACACACAGGAGAGGAAATTGAGCAATTAGGGCGATTAATTGCCACCGTCGATAAGAATCTAAACTCAATGAAGATTAGTAAAGAGGAGCGCAAGTCATTAGATGCCTCCTTTATTTGGAACATGTTGCAGGCAGAAAAGTTGTTGGCTTGGAGTTCAAAGATCACCGATTCTAAGGTGCAGGCTATAGTTGATAAGACATTAAATAATTATAAGAAAAATGTATTGCCTAAGCTGAAAAAGATGCCGATGCAGGTAATACACAATGATGGAAATGATTACAACATTATCGAGGATAAAGACAAACTAGTTTTGATTGATTTTGGAGACATGATTTATGCACCAAAAGTGATAGGAGCTGCAGTAGCGGCAGCGTATGTTGGGTTGAAATCTAATGACCCAGTAAAACAGATTGCTCAGTTTGTCCGTGGCTACCACAGCGTTAATCCATTTTCCTTAGATGAGATAGCAATTTTTATCGAGTTGGTAAAGGTTAGATTGGCATCAAGTGTTGCAAATGCAGCACTCCAGCGATCAAATAATCCAGACAATGATTACCTATCTATTTCACAAAAAGATGTCCCTGATTGTTTAATTGCCTTGGATAAATTTGACTCCAGTTTTGCACTCTTTAGGTTAAGAAATGCGATTGGGCTTGAGGCAAATCCCAATGCCAAAGCAATTCGAGATTACTTGCTTGTAACAAAGCCAGCTAATTTATTAGATAAATCTTTCTCAGATCTAATGCGGGTTTATATCAACTGGTCATTTGATAACCCAGAGATTGCGCGAAGTACCAAGGAGATTGAGGATTTAATGGCCAAGAGTGGTGCGCAGGTAACAATTGGTTACTACTGCGAGAATCGAAATGTTTATCAAGGTGAGGCTTTTAATCCGGCTGCAGATAGCGCCAGAACATTTCATTTAGGAGTAGATGTTGGAATGCCAGCTGGCACGCCAATCTATGCGCCATTAGATGGGGTGATTGAGATATTTAATAACAACTCAACACATTTAGATTACGGTCCAGTTGTCATCTTGCGACATAAAACTGATCAAGGAGTTCCATTTTGGACTCTTTATGGCCACCTATCTATTGATTCCATGCCAGATTGGAAGGTTGGAAAAGAGATTAAGGCTGGTGGATTGATTGGGCGAATGGGTAAAGAGGAAGAAAATGTTGGTTGGCCTCCACATACCCATTTTCAATTACTTACCGATTTATGTGGCATGGGGATTGATATTTATGGGGTCGCGCCACGAGATGAGATTGCGCTTTGGCGAGGGATTTCTTTAAACCCAAATTTAATTTTGGGCATTGAAAGCGGTACAGATGCTCATGCAAAAATCTCACCCGCCAGTATTAAAAGTGATCGGCGGGTGGTAATTTCCCAAAATCTCTCACTTAACTTTAAAAATCCAGTAAACATCATTGCTGGAAGTGGTGCTTATTTGTTTGATGAGAAAGGCAAGAGCTTCTTAGATCTAGTTAACAATGTTGCCCATGTTGGGCATGGCCATCCAAGGGTGGTGGCAGCAGCAGCAGCACAGATGTCGGTGTTAAATACCAATACTAGGTATCTGCATCAAACAGTTGTTGAGTATGGAAAAGCGATTACTAGCAGCATGCCCGATCCGCTTTCAGTTATATTCTTTGTTAATAGTGGCAGTGAGGCAAATGATTTAGCGATCCGATTAGCCAGAGCGCACACAAATGCAAAAGGGGTAGTGGCACTACGCCATGGCTACCACGGCCACACCCAATCAGTTGTTGAGATCAGCCCCTATAAGTTCTTAGGCAAAGGTGGCGCCGGTGCGCCAAAACATGTTGCAGTAGCTGAACTACCAGATCTCTTCCGTGGCAAATTTACCGGCAAAGGCGCAACTGAAAAGTATTTAAGTAATCTTAAGAAAAGCATTTCTTCATTAAAACAACCACTCTCTGCTTTTTTTGTTGAATCCATAGTTTCAACCGCTGGACAAATTGTTTTGCCTCCTGGTTACTTAGCTGAGGCTTTTAAAGTGGTCAGGGCCAATGGTGGAGTTTGTGTTAGCGATGAGGTGCAAATTGGCATGGGAAGAGTAGGAGAAAAGTTCTGGGGCTTTGAATTACATGGTGTTGTGCCAGATATTGTCACGCTAGGAAAACCACTGGGTAATGGTCATCCATTAGCTGCAGTTGTTACCACCCCTCAGATCGCTGCCTCATTTAACAATGGCATGGAGTACTTCAATACCTTTGGTGGAAATCCGGTAAGTGCAGCAATAGGACAAGCAGTTCTTGAAGTTATCTATGATCAAAAATTACAACTTAACGCCAAAAATGTTGGTCAGTACCTCCAAGATGGTGTTCGCTCTTTAATGCGGAGTTATCCAATCATTGCCGATGTGCGGGGCAGTGGCTTGTTTATCGGTGTTGAGATGATGCTAGATGAAAAGAAACCGGCGACAGATCAGGTGAGTGATTTAATGGAGTTTGCGCTATCAAAGGGAGTTTTACTCTCATGTGATGGCCCAGATAACAATGTGCTTAAGATAAAACCACCATTGGTAATTACAAAGAGTGATGTTGACCTACTCTTAAATGTTATGGGTGATTGGTTAGGGAAAAAATGAAACCACCATTGGCTGGAATTAAAATTGCAGATTTCTCAAGAGTTTTAGCAGGTCCATATGCAACTATGTTGCTGGCAGATTTAGGTGCGCAGGTAGTTAAGGTTGAACGGCCCGGGGTAGGAGATGACACCCGTACTTGGGGCCCACCCTTTGATAAAAATGGCAACGCCACCTATTTCCTATCGGTAAATCGCAACAAAGAGGGGTTAGAGCTTGATCTGACAGATCAAGCAGATCAAGTACGTGCAGTTGAATTGATTAACTCATCCGATGTTGTTGTGGAGAACTTTGGACCAGGTGGCATGGAGAAGTACAACCTAGGTTATTCAAAGTTGATTGCTAATAATCCCAAGCTGATCTACTGCTCAATTACAGGTTTTGGTACATCTGAAAAAGCTGCCGAACTTCCTGGTTATGATCTTTTATTGCAAGGCATGAGTGGATTAATGAGTATTACCGGCAGTGATGAGAACAATCCAAGTAAGGTTGGCGTAGCACTAGTTGATGTAATCACCGGATTACATGCTGTAGTTGGCATTCTGGCAGCACTTCGGGCAAGAGATGAACAGGGAGTTGGCCAAAAGGTTGAGTTAAATTTACTTAGCTCCACATTATCTGCTTTAGTAAATCAAGCATCAGCTTATATCTCAGCAGGTGTAATCCCTAAGGCAATGGGAAATGCCCATCCATCAATTGCTCCCTACCAAGTATTTGAGGCAAAGGATAAAAAATTTATTGTGGCAGTTGGAAGTGATCAGCAATTTACTAAGTTTGCAGGTTGCATTAAGCCAGAGTTAATAGCAGATAAGCGATTTGCCACCAATCAGCTTCGGGTTGAAAACCTTCAGCAGTTAAATGCTCAGCTTGAGCCTATTTTTGCTCAACAAAGTGCAGATCATTGGATTTCTACATTAGCGAAGGTGAAGATTCCAGCGGGTGCGATAAATAATATTGAAGAGGCCTTTGATCTTGCTCAATCATTGGGCTTGAACTCAATAGTTGAGATTGATGGGGTTAAATCAGTTGCAAATCCAATCTCATTTAGTAAAACTCCAGTTGAATATCGATTATCACCGCCAAATCTAAAAGGGTAGTTGCGCTAGCCTTATCAAATGAAGGCTGAGATCTCTACCAAGTTTGCAATACTTTCTCTACTTTGGGGAGCCTCATTTCTGCTACTACTTAGAGTAGTTGACGCTTTTGATTGGGCTGCCGCAATTAGTGTTAGATCTTTTATAGCAAGTGGCAGTGTTGTTCTCCTAGCCTTAGTCATTAGGAAAAAACTTGATTTCTCAATTGGAGTAAAACATTTTGCAATACTTGGTTTTACATCAGTTTCAATGCAGCTTATTGGATTATCACTTGCAGTACCAAGAATAGGGACGGCATTAACTGCAATATTGGTCGGGGCAATTCCCCTGTTCTCATCTGTGATAGGTCGAATTATGAACATTGAGCAGATAGATCGCAAAGGGTTTTGTGGATTAATTCTAGGGTTCACCGGAATTGTATTTTTAGTAGGTTTTCCAAGCGGACAATTTAGTGATCAATTCTTTTTCGGATTCTCCATCTGCGTCATTGGTTGTATAAGCGCTGCCTTTGGAAGCAATTACTCAAAGTTAAAAATGTCATCAGTTGGGAATTGGGAGCAGGTCATTGGCGCTTTTTTCTTCGGGGGCCTTTTTACGTCGCCAATTTTGTTTTTCGTGCCCATAAAATCTGGCTTATTAGGTGTGGATTGGCTTTATATGGTTAGCCTGGCGGTTTTATGCAGTGCATTTTGTTATGTAATTTACTTCTCATTGGTAGCAAAGATTGGCGCTACTAGGTCCATATCTGTCGAGTTTTTAGTAACAGTTGTTGCTGTTTTGATTGGCGCATTTTATTTAAATGAGGCTATCTCTCTAATTCAACTTTTTGGCGCTCTTCTGGTGATTATCGGTTCAACTTTCATCTTAGATTTGCTGCCTACCTCAAAGTTGAAAAAATTATGACAAATACACCGCAAAGTAATTATCTTGATCTACCAGATAATCTGCCTATTCCACAAGATGATGGCGCGGCAGATCATTTAGATGGAATCAAGCTAAATCCAGTATTTCTCACAGCAACTAATGGAGAGTTAATTGATTTATCAACGTTGAAAGGCACAACTGTGGTTTTTATTTATCCGATGACAGGTGTTCCAGGTGTGGCTCTTCCTGATGGCTGGGATGATATTCCAGGTGCTCGTGGTTGCACCCCGCAAGCTTGTTCATACAGGGATAATTACCCGAAGTTGAAAGCACATTTAGATAATCTCTTTGGCTTGAGTGTGCAAAGTAGTGCCTATCAGAAGGAGTTAAAGGATCGAGTTGATCTTCCCTATGAAATCCTAAGTGATGAGAAATTTGAATTCGCTGATTCATTAAAGCTTCCTACGTTTGAGGCTAACTTCTTAAAATTATTAAAGAGATTAACCTTGATAATTAAAGATGGCGTAATTACAAAGCACCATTACCCAGTCTTTCCTAGCAATAAAGATGTTGATTGGGTACTAGCTCAGTTACCTTGATTTCTTGGGCTTAATGATCAACTCATCTAACCCAATTCGATTGGCTTGGAACTTATTAACTGGAGTATCTGCTGGGTAACCAATTGCCATGCCGCACAAAAGCCGGTAATCCTTTGAAATATCAAACTCTTTTCTTACAGCATCATCCCAAATATTTACCGCCCCTTGTGCGCAGGTACCAAGACCGTGAGCATGGGCTGAGAGCATCAGGTTTTGCATCATCAAGCCGGCATCTGATGCGGCGTAAACATGAAGGCTTTTATGAATATAGATAAAAAGCTCTACTGGAGCACCAAAGAAGGAGTAATTCTTCCCCCATTGGACATCTCTTGCTGTGCGATCACCGCGTTTAACGCCAAACAACTCATATAGCTCTTTACCAACACGTTGGGCTCTAGGTCTTAACTCTTTTACATAGGGCTTAACTATTGATCGATTGCTAGTTGGTAGGCCATACCAAGAGTAGATAAGTCGTAACTTATTTCGTACCCCTTTTCGCATAATCTGGGATAGCACCGCCCACCTGGAGAGAAACTCATTACTGATTCGATCTCTAACCTCACCAGTTGCAATTGCGACTTTAAATGGTCTGGTATTTGACCAGCTTGGCGCAGTTAATGAATCGGTCAGTATTTGATCAATGATCTCCTGCGGAACAGCAGTCGGAAGAAACTCGCGAGTTGATCTGCGGGATGCTAAAAATGCTGAGATCTGGCTGGGGAAATCTTTATCTGGAATCGATGCCACATACTGATCCTACATAACTTTTCTTTGATGGGAAGTTAAGTAAGTGGCAGTACTAGATCAAGGCCAATCCTTTTTAGGTAATGGCGCGGGGTAGAGGGGGCATATCACCACCTGACTTGATCCTAAGGGCGAATTTGAGAAATCTGCTTTTGATACTGTACTGCCATGGACATATCCTTAATTGTAATTTTGTTAGCAGTATTCCTAGTTATTTACACCATCATTCAATACAACCGTTTGGTGAGATTAAATGTTCAAGTTGATGAATCATTCTCACAAATCGAGGTGCAGTTAAAACGTCGCGCCGATCTGATTCCAAATTTGGTTGAAACCGTAAAAGGGTACGCCGCCCATGAGAAAGAGGCTTTGGAAAATGTTGTGCAGGCAAGAGCAGCGTCTACCAGCGCATCAACACTGCCAGCAATTGCTGCTGCAGATGGCGCTCTAACTAATGCACTACGAGGCTTACTTGCAGTAGCTGAGGCTTATCCAGATCTAAAGGCCTCAAGTAATTTCTTACAACTTCAGGAAGAGCTTGCTACTACTGAGAATAAGGTTTCATTCTCCCGGCAGTTCTATAACGAGACAGTTCGAAGTCTGAATACAGCGGTCAAAACAATTCCGACTAGTTTTTTTGTTGGGCTAGCCAAGGTTGGAGAGCGAGAATTTTACGAAGTAGATGATCCATCTGCTCGTAATGTTCCAAATGTTAAGTTTTAACCATGGCTAATTTCCGCGCACTCCAAAGTGTTAACCGCAGAAAAACCTTTTTTCTGCTCTTTTTTATGGGCGTACTTGTTTGGTTTATTGCATACATTGCAATTGCAAGTTTTGGTGGTTCAGGAGCTGGAGTAATTCCACTTGCCGTTGGCATATCCTTAATTTCAGTTTGGGGCTCGTATTACGCCTCAGATAAATTGGTATTAAAGATGACTAGAGCCCAAGTCATTCAACAATCTGATCATCCTCAATTATTTAATTTAGTGAATGAGGTTTGCATTGCATCTGGCCTGCCAATGCCAAAGGTTGCACTCGTTGATGATCCGGCACCAAATGCCTTTGCTACTGGCAGGGATCCAAACCATGCGTTAATTGCTTTCACAACTGGATTGTTAAACTCTATGGATCGTGATGAGTTGCAAGGAGTTGTGGCTCACGAGATGGCTCATGTGGCTAACCGAGACACTTTAGTTTCAGCAGTTGCTGCTACAACAGCTGGCATCGTGGCTTTGATCTCAGACATATTAATGAGAATGCTTTGGTTTGGCGGAGGCAGAAATCGAGATCATGGCGGAGGTCAGATGCCAATATTTCTTGCCATCATTCCTTTAATTCTTGCGCCGATTGCCGCCACGATGTTGAAATCTGCAGTTTCAAGAAAACGTGAATCTTTAGCTGATGCAACTGCAATCTCTTTTACTCGTAATCCGGCTGGACTTCGTTCAGCACTAGAGGTTTTAGCAAGAGACACCACAGTTGTTCAGGCACGCTCTAGCGCGGTGGCGCATATGTATATTGAATCACCCCTTGATGCTTCCGCTGCCTCTCGATTATTTGCTACTCATCCTCCAATTGCTGAGCGGATTGCAACTCTAAGAAAAATGGAAGCCAATCCTGAGTCGATTCAATAATTCAAGTTAATTTCGAAGTACAGGATCCGTTGCACCAATTAAGTGAGAAAAAAGCTGAGTTATCATTTCCCAATGACAATTGATTTTTTTTCAACGCCGGAAGAGTATCAAATAGATTCCCTTAAAAAGTCAGCTTTGGTGGTGCTAGAAAATTATAAAATCTCGGTCAAGTCCATTGAGATGATCAATTACGAGAACAACGCTACATTTAAGGTCACTGCTATAGATGAAGCCAACTATGCATTTCGAATCAGTATTAATTCACCTCGTAGCAAGGCAAATATTGAAGCTGAGGTAGCATGGGTGAAATTCTTGAACAACTCACATTTAGTTAAAACTGCTAGGCCAATATCAAATAAGCAAGAAAGTTACATAACAACATTTTTCCATCAGGAAATAGGCCGCGATCTAAACTGTGTTGTGTACTCATGGCTAGATGGCGTTGATGTCGGGTATGACCCTACGCCTACTCAGCTGCAGGCTCTTGGAGCTGCTATGGCAAACATGCACAACTTGTCTGTCGATTTTGTGTTGCCAGATAATTCCCAAACCCCGACCTTTAACGACCCTTTTTGGGGCTCTCCGGATTTACTGCGTGGTAAAGAGAGTCAACTAAGTGTTGAACATAAAAAGCTCGTAGTAGATGCATTTGATGAGATAACTAGGCGAACCAATGATTTGTTCGAGAAAAATAAGTCACAATTAATTCATGCCGATCTGCATGGTTGGAACTTGAAATGGGATCTAGGCCAGCTATCTGTATTTGATTTTGACGATTGTGGAATAGGCCTTCCGATTCAGGATATAGCTACGGCCTTGTACTACCTAGACACTCCTGATCAAGAGAGAGCGCTCCTTGAAGGTTACAAGTCGGTCAAACCATTGCCAAAGTACGAAGAGAAGGATCTAGAAATGTTGCTTATGCACCGACGACTACTCTTATTGAATTATCTTTATGAAACTTTAAATGCTGAACACGCAAAAATGTTGCCAAACTATCTTGAGGAGACAATTAGGAGAGTAAAGGTATTTCTAGAGATCTGATTTATTTTTATAAGTTAATTAGGACGAATCGTAAATTTATTGAATTTGCATTTTGGTATAGTAGAAGTTCCTTTCTATTTTGAATCCAAGAAGGCTAGATTAGATTTTTAGCAAGTGTTTCAATCCGATATTTTAGCCCCTCAGGCCTTTATGGCATATTTGCGCAATGGGAAAAACATATTACGAGATTGATGTATTTGGTGCTGAACCCTTTAGTGGGAATCCAGTTGGTGTGGTCTTTGAGGCAAACGAGTTAAGTACTAAGCAGATGCAAGATTTTGCTCGATGGACTAATTTAAGTGAAACAACATTTGTTCTAACTCCAAATGACAATGAAGCTGATTATGGCTTAAGAATCTTTACTCCAACTTCTGAATTGCCTTTTGCTGGTCATCCCACACTGGGCACTGCTAAAGCATGGCTTGATCATGCGGGCACCCCTAATAAAAGTAAAGTGATTCAAGAATGTGGCATCGGCTTGATTCAAGTTATGCAGAGCAAAGATAGATTTTCATTTAAGGCGCCAGAAATGATTCGAGGCGAGGCGCTAAGTTCGGATTTGTTAACCGAGGTCGCTTTAACTTTAAATATTGAAAAAAGTAAGATTCTCGATTCAAAGTGGATTGACAATGGACCGGGTTGGATTGGCGTACTTCTCGCCTCTGCCGAAGAGGTTTTAGCCGTTACGCCAAATCGAAAAAGTAATCTGGCACTCGGTTTATTTGGATTCTATGGTGCTGGATCTAAATACATGTATGAAGTTAGAGNCTTTTACCCAGAGGATGGACTATTAATTGAAGATGCCGCAACAGGAAGCTTGCATGCATCAGGAGCTCAGTGGCTTATTTCCAAAGGGAAGTGTGAGACACCTTATTTGGCATCGCAAGGCAAGGCAATAAATCGAAATGCTGAAATTTATGTTACAAGTGATGCCGATCAGGAAATTTGGATTGGCGGTAAAGCTGAGATTCGAATAAAAGGAGAAGTTACTTTTTAAGTGGACGATACTGGGATCGAACCAGTGACCCCTTCCATGTCAAGGAAGTACGCTACCGCTGCGCTAATCGTCCGTTAAGCGAGAGTCTACTAGCGACCGAAATCATCCTCAACACGTTCAATATCATCCTCACCAAAGTAGCTACCGGTTTGTACCTCAATAAAAATCAATTCTGAATTTCCGGTATTACTGATCCTATGAAGCATTCCTTGGGGTACTTGAATTACTGATCCAGCAGATATTGATTGCACTTTGCCATCCAATGTGACCTCACCAATACCTTGAGTTACATACCAATGCTCACTTCGTTTTTGATGGCGCTGATAAGAAAGACGTTTGCCAGGGGAAACATGTATTGACTTCACCTTGTAATTAGCAGCCTCTTGGAGCACTTCATACCGACCCCATGGGCGATCAGAGTTTTCTAGCATGGAAATACTTTAACCCTTAAACTAACAATATGAGTAATTCAATGCCGAAAGCCTCAAAATTACCCTCTAACCAGTTTGATCATTTCTATAAAGGTGGCAACCGGATTGGCAAACTTAGAAATGGACCCGGCGGTCCCATGCGACCGGAGGAGTGGATTGGTTCTACTACGACCAGATTTGGTGAGAGTGTTAACGGACTTTCCAAGTTAGCTGATGGGCAGCTGTTAAGAGATGTAATTTCTGAAGATCCCATAAATTGGTTGGGGCAAAAACATATAGATAAATTTGGTATTTCAATTGAAATTTTAGTCAAGTTGTTAGATCCCGATCAAAGATTGCCAGTTCACTATCACCCAGATCAAAAATTTGCCAAAGAGAAATTGCATTTAAATCATGGCAAAACTGAGGCGTGGATAATCCTAGATGCACCAGTTGGCGCAAAGGTTGGAATTGGCTTTAAAGAGCAGATGCAAAAAGCAGATTTGGCCAAGTTAGTAGCAAACCATGACTCAGCTGGGTTATTAGATTCCTTAGTTTTCAAAGAGGTGAAGGCTGGAGATGCAGTTTTTGTGCCAGCTGGAGTAGTTCACGCAATAGAGTCTGGAATTTTTGTATTGGAGCTGCAGGAGCCAACTGATCTATCAATCTTGCTGGAGTGGGATGGTTTTGCAGTTGATGGAGATAAAGATGGACATTTAAATCTTGGATTTGACACCGCATTAGATGCACTTCGCTTCTCACCACTTACTCCAAATGAAGAAAAAGAGATAATTACAAAGTTTGATATTGGTGGACAAAAAAGCGGAGCGATATTTAACTCAATCGCTAATCCTTTTTTCAGAGCAGATTACTTAACTGCAGGTCATAGCAAGATTGAAGCGGGATTTGGAATCTTTTTGTCTTTAGCCGGGGATGGGAAGATGAAGTTTAAAAATGACCAAACATTGGATGTTAAACAAGGTGATGCGGTGGTAATTCCTCATAGTGCTGGTGAATTTACTTTAAGTGATTGTTCTGGAATTTTATCTAGACCACCTGCTGCTTGATTATTTGTGGAGGTCGGAACGGGATTTGAACCCGTGTAGCGGGATTTGCAGTCCCGAGCCTCGCCTCTCGGCCATCCGACCTTGCTTTTCCCAGAGTAAATTTGTTTCTATGCGAGCGGACGACCGGGTTCGAACCGGCGACCTGAACCTTGGCAAGGTTCCGCGCTACCAACTGCGCTACGTCCGCGTAAGTGCGGGGTGAAATCTATCGCATTTAGCCACCCTTGGCACAATTGTATTTTTTCACACCTTTTCTATCGCAGGAGGTAGCGTTCAAACATGGAGTTATCGCAACCAACCTTTTGGATGGCAGGTCGGCTTGCAACTGATTGTGTTGAGATTTCAACTGACCCTACCTGCCTAGATCGACCAGGTTTTTGGGCGGTAGTAAATACCTTTGAAGGACAATGGTTTTGCGCACGATTTGCATCCGTTGTTGATGCACCACTTCCAGTTGCGCAATGGCAAGGAATTGATGCATCTTGGAGCTCATCGCAAACTCAAAGTGAGTATCGAAGTAATGTTGAGAAGATAAAAGAAAAAATTGCAGCAGGTGATATTTATCAGGTAAACCTCTGTCGGGTGTTAAGCACTAAATCAAAACAACCCTTGCAGGGGTTGGCAAATAGATTGCAGCAGGATAACCCTGCTCCTTTCGCTAGCTATTTGAGGTTACCAAATTTAGAGATTGCATCAGCTTCACCAGAATTATTTCTAAAACGCGATGGCGCGATTATCAAATCCACCCCGATTAAGGGCACCTCAAAAACCGATAATTTCGGAGAGAAAGATCGCGCAGAAAATGTGATGATTGTGGATTTAATGCGTAATGATTTTGGCAGTATCTGTGAGAGTGGCAGCGTGGATGTGCCAAGATTGTTAGCAAGTGAGGCTCATCCTGGGCTGATTCACCTGGTTTCAGATGTGGTTGGTAGGTTAAGAGAAAATATCAAATGGAGTGAAATCGTAAAAGCATTACTTCCTGCTGGATCAATTAGCGGCGCGCCAAAATCGTCAGCACTTAAAAGTATCGCAGAGATTGAAAAAGTTGCTCGTGGCCCATACTGCGGAGTTATTGGTTGGGTGCAGGGGGAGCAGGCGGTGTTGTCAGTGGGAATTCGTATATTTTGGTCTCATGGGGATGGTCAATTAAATTTTGGAACTGGCGCAGGTATTACCTGGGCAAGTCAGCCACAAGGTGAATGGGAAGAGACTGAGTTGAAGGCTAAGCGGTTAATCTCAATTGCATCAGGAGTATTGGTATGAAATTACTTGTCAACGGCAAATTAGTTACCGAGCCACTCTCATTGCCTTTTTCACTCTCCTTTATTAGAGGAGATGGCTTATTTGAAACTATTTTAAGTGTAGATGAGAAAATCATCGCCTGGCACCGACATTATGAACGGTTAGCAAAATCTGCCGAAAAAATCTTAATTACAATTCCAGCAAGGATTGATATTGAGGTTGGGATAAATCAATTATTGAAGGGCGTAGTTGGTAAATCTCGAGTTCGAGTTGCCGTATTAGCAGATGGTAATTGGCTAATTGCGGTGGAGCACGTGCCGGAGCAGGATAAATTGCCTAGCCTGATAAAGATGAATCAGATCCTTAATTCAAACTCCCCTTTGACTGCTGTTAAATCAATCTCATATGGACAATCGATGTTAGCTGTCCGCCTAGCCCAAGCTAGGGGATACACAGATGGGGTTTACTTAAATCAAAATGGTGATGTAGTTGAGACTGGATCGGCAAACATTGTTGTTTTAAAAAATGAAAAATTCATAACCCCAAGCCTTGAGTCAGGTTGCCTGCCAGGAATTACTAGGCAAATTCTTATTAAACATTTTGATATTTCTGAGGAGTTGTTTACCTGGGAGCAGATGCTTGATTCTGATGCGATTTTTCTCTGTTCATCTATACGACTACTTATTCCAGTATCTAAGGTTGAGGATAAGTTATTTGAAAATAACCCATTGGGTGAAAAATTAATTGGTGATTTAAACCAAATAATCAGGAGTAAGATAGAGCTATGAACCCATTAATTAAACGAGTACTCGTTGGAATTGTTGGCGGATTAGTTACATTAGTAGGTGTGGTGGCACTGGTGGCACCAGGACCTGGTTGGTTAATCATTTTTACCGGTCTTGGAATTTTAGCTTCTGAATTTGCCTGGGCAGCAAGGGTTTTAACCTCGGCTAAAGGAGTTGCAAGCCGGGCGGCAAACGCTGCGAAGATTAAGAGAAAGCATCAATTGATGATTATTGCAGCGCTCATATTCTTATCACTTGTTTTACTAGTTATTTGGTACGAATACACCTTTTAATTCGCCACCTTTACCGTCCGCTTTGCTAACCTAGCGGTATGTCGGCTCAAATCAAGATCACAGTTAATGGCCAATCCAAAGAGATTTCAAGTGATCAAAAGCCAACCCATCTATTCCAAGAATCATCTGAGGTTGTGGTTTGTCGGATAAATGGAGAGTTGCAAGATTTATGGAGTGATTTAAAAGATGGTGATGTTGTTGAGTCAGTGAGCATCACATCTGAGGATGGTTTGAATGTTTTGCGCCATTCAACCGCCCACGTATTGGCCCAAGCAGTGCAAGAGGTTTTCCCTGAAACTAAGTTAGGAATCGGCCCACCAATTCGAGATGGTTTCTACTATGACTTTGATCCGAAGAATCCATTTACTCCGGCTGATTTAGAAAAATTAGAGAGCGCAATGCGCAAAATCATTAAGGCTGGTCAAAGGTTTCGCCGTCGAGTGACAAATGAAAAGGATGCACTCCTTGAATTAAAGGCAGAGCCTTATAAGTGTGAGTTAATCGGTTTAAAGGCTAATAACCCTGGTGATGAATCAAGTGTTGAAGTTGGGGGTTCGGTATTAACTATTTATGACAATTTGGGTCGAGATGGTAATCCAGTATGGAGTGATCTTTGTCGTGGTCCACATCTGCCATCAACAAAACACATCCCTGCTTTCAAGTTAATGCGGGCAGCCGGAGCATATTGGCGAGGTTCTGAGAAAAATCCAATGTTGCAAAGAATTTATGGCACAGCTTGGCCAACTCAAGAGGCACAAGATGCATACCTTCTCTTGTTAGAGGAGGCGGAGAAAAGAGATCATCGCAAACTTGGCGCAGAGTTAGATTTATTTTCATTTCCAGAGGAGATTGGTTCTGGCTTAGCTGTCTTTCATCCTAAGGGTGGAATTATTCGAAGAGCGATGGAGGACTACTCTCGGAAACGACATGAAGAAGAGGATTATCAATTTGTTTACTCGCCCCATTTAACTAAAGCAGCTTTGTTTGAGACCAGCGGACATTTGCAATGGTATGCAGATGGTATGTATCCACCGATGGTGATGGATGAAGAGTTAAATGCAGATGGCACTGTCAAAAAGCCAGGTCAAAAGTATTACATGAAGCCTATGAATTGCCCATTCCACAATTTGATTTACCAATCTTCGCCAAAGTCATACCGTGATTTGCCACTTAGATTATTTGAATTTGGCACCGTATATCGTTATGAAAAATCTGGCGTGGTGCATGGAATCACTAGGGCTCGAGGTTTCACCCAAGATGATGCTCACATTTATTGCACCAAGGAACAGATGGCTGATGAGTTAGATAGCCTTCTAACATTTGTACTTAATCTATTGCGTGATTATGGCTTAACTGATTTTTATCTTGAGTTATCAACTAGAAATCCGGAAAAATCAGTAGGAGAAGAGCGGGATTGGCAGGATGCAACCGAAGCCTTACGCCAAGCAGCTGAGAAGCAAAAATTAGAGCTGGTGTTAGATCCGGGCGGCGCAGCCTTTTATGGTCCAAAGATCTCAGTGCAAGCTCGAGATGCAATTGGTAGAACCTGGCAGATGTCTACTATTCAAGTAGATTTTCAATTGCCACAAAGATTTGATTTAGGTTATGCCGCATCAGATGGTTCTCGAAAACAACCAGTAATGATTCACCGAGCTTTATTTGGATCCATCGAAAGATTTTTCGGAGTGCTAACTGAGCATTATGCAGGTGCTTTCCCACCATGGCTTGCTCCAGTTCAGGTGCGTGGAATACCTGTGGCAGATTCGATCAATCCTTACCTGCAAGATGTAATTAAGCAGTTTAAAAAAGCGGGTATTAGGGCAGATATTGATATCTCCGATGACCGAATGCAGAAGAAAGTGCGTAATGCGCAATTAGAGAAAATACCTTTTATGTTGATTGCTGGAGATGAAGACATGTCAGCTAAAGCGGTTTCATTTAGATATAGAAATGGCGACCAGAAGAATCAAATTCCAATTCAGCAAGCAATTGATGAGGTATTAGCTGCTGTTAAAGATCGCAAGCAAATTTAATGAGTGATCAATCCATCTCAGGTGGTGCAGGAATGCCTGATAGTTGGCAGCGTTTATGGGCACCACACCGAATGTCTTATCTAGAGGGGGAGAACAGACCCCTTCCTGGAAATGAGATTGAATGTCCTTTTTGTCGAATAACTAAGTTAAGTGATGAAGAGGCCCTAATTGTTTTTCGCGGTAAAGAGGCTTATGTAGTTATGAACTTATACCCATATAACGCAGGGCATTTGCTGATCTGTACTAACCGCCATGTTGCAGAGTTACCAGATCTAACGGTTTCAGAGCGAAATGAGGTGCAGGAGATAACTGCCCATGCAATGAAAGTGCTTCGTAAGGTCAGTAATGCCATTGGATTTAACATTGGAATAAATCAAGGCGCAGTCTCTGGAGCAGGTATTGCAGGTCACCTGCATCAACATGTTGTTCCAAGATGGGGTGGTGATGCAAATTTCATGCCAATTATTGGGAAAACTAAGGTGCTACCAAAACTTTTACAGGAGAGTAGAGATCAGTTAGCTGCGGCTTGGAATCAGATCTAAGAAACGCTTTATTTCAGATACACCTAATTTGTTACCTAGCATCAGCGGAATGGCTGGAATTATCAAGCCAGCAACAAATTGATCCCAACCACCTTCTTGCAAAGCATTATCTAACTCTTCTTTAAACTCCAGGATCAACTCTCGATGTTCACTCTCACTTGGAATATCAACCACGGTTTTGGCGGAGTAGTCAGTAATAATTTGGTCCTCCAGATTAATCAGCGCTGTAGGTTGTCCATTATCTGCATGCAAAACTAGGTATGGGGTAACTACTGGTTCCAACATCTTTCCAACAATTGCACTCATGTCCTCAAAATCAACATCACCATCTTCAAAATCAACAATCGCCACAATAGTTGGGATATAAAGCTCTCTAAAGGTGTGCCACTGCTCGACAACTTTTGGATCAATCCCTGTTTTAGCGCTAGCCACCACTACAACTACATCTGCGGTGATTAAGAGCGGATCATCTATTTTGGCAGTGGCTACCCCAAGGAGTGCTGAAAGCTGCTGGTTCTCAGGAGACATTCCAAGGACAAACCGTGCGTTAATTAGGTCGGCCATGATCGATAAGCCTACGATGTGAATTATGTTGCAGCGTTCATTACGTGATCCTGTCGCGAAATTAATCGCCCCATTGGTCAAAATCTTGATCAAATTGCGAATTAGTGCCAATTTAATCTCAACGATTGGCGGGGTTGGAAGTGCTGCTAGCGCGTTGTATTTTTTCCCAAAAGGTGAATTCTTCATCGGGGTTCTCTGGGTTGCAGGTTTTGTAATTTTTGATTTGTTTGATGGGGCAGTTGCCCGCGCCTCCCACAAGGGAGTAAGTAAGTGGGGCGCTGTTTTGGATTCAACTTTAGACAGATTAAGTGATGCAGCAATCTTTGTTGGAGCCATGTTGTTCTTCATTAAAAGTAATGATCGGCT
>KB912754.1:0-28700 GCA_000383815.1 actinobacterium SCGC AAA027-J17 | reverse complement strand
GGCTGAGTTCCTAGCAGCCTAAATTGCGATCGAATCCTTGAGTTTAATGATCCTCCCTAGGACCCCATTTATATAACTTGAGGATTCATCGGTCGATAAAGATTTGGCCAACTCCACCGCCTCATCACAGGCAACCTGCAGATCTATATCTTGGGCCCATAAAATTTCAAATATCGCAATCCGAAGAATATTTCTATCGATTGGAGGCATCCGATCCATATCCCAACCCTGCGCATAGGTGATGATTAATTCATCAATTTTACTTAGGTGTTCTGCCACTCCATTTAACAAAACTAAAACATATGGTTCTTGAGACAATTCTTTAGCCCCTCGGCTAGAGAAAAGCTCAGTTGCACTTGCCTTTTTAATATCTGCTTCGTATAGAAAATCCAATGCCCGCTTACGAGCTTTATTGCGGGCTGACATCTTTAGTTCGCTCGACCCAGGTAAGCACCAGTTCGAGTATCAACTAAAACTTTCTCATCCTGCTTAATGAATAGAGGAACTTGGATGGTAATTCCAGTCTCAACTGTGGCTGGTTTTGTGCCCCCAGATGAACGATCCCCTTGCAAACCAGGTTCAGTGTAAGTAATCACTAACTCAACTGAGGCGGGCATTTCAATAAAGAGCGGATTACCTTCATGCATAGCAACAACTACACCTGCATTCTCTAACAAATAATCAACAGCCTCTCCAACCGTTTGCTTACTTACCGAGATTTGATCGTAATTAGTGGAGTCCATAAACATAAAATCTTCACCGTCTCGATAGAGGTATTGCATATTTCTTTTCTCAACTGAAGCTACCTCAACTTTTACCCCTGCATTAAATGTTTTCTCAACAACCTTTCCAGATAATACCGAACGCATTTTTGTTCGCACGAAGGCGCCGCCTTTTCCAGGCTTTACATGCTGAAACTCAATCACGTTCCATAATTGGCCATCCAAATTCAAGGTCATGCCATTTTTCAAGTCATTAGTCGTTGCCATATTTGCCCTATCTGATTATCAAACTTTTCGAGTATTTCTTTAAGCGATGTGCTGAGTCTACCTTGTCAGCCAATGATTTTTTGCATAGCAATCAAAGCCAAGCGGTAACTATCCACTCCAAAACCTGCAATGGTTCCCTGAACTACCCCGCTGATAACTGATGTGTGTCGGAATTCTTCTCGGCTTAGCGGATTAGATAGATGAACTTCTATCGCCGGAGCGGTTAACATCGATACTGCATCTCTTATTGCATATGAATAATGCGTAAAAGCGGCTGGATTGAAAATTACGGGAAGTTTTTTATCAGCTGCTTCATGCAACCATGAGATTAGTTCACTTTCACTATCACTTTGCTTAATTTCCACATCAATTTTGAGTTCTGAAGCTTTTTGCTCAATAGCAGCTTTAAGTTGCGGATAATCCATCTGTCCATAATGTTTCTGCTCACGCAAATCTAATCTGGACAGATTTGGACCATTAAGAATAAGTATCTTCACTTGGCTATTCTCTCATAAACCTTAGCGAGCTGGCCGGAAGTTACATCTTCAAACCAAACAGGCTTTCCTATTTTACTGATTCCTATGAATCTAAGACGAGAACCTTTGACTTTCTTATCTTGAGTCAAAAGAGTCAAAAGCTTTGGCCATTTCTTGCCAGGATAATCAATCGGCAGGTCAAAATTTCCCAACAATTCACGATGTAGATCCACTACGTCTTTGTCTAAACCTGCAAGTTCTGAACTTAGCTCAGCGGCAAAGACCATTCCTATGCTAACTGCCTCGCCATGTCTTAATTTATATCCGCTTTCTTTTTCGATTGCATGGCCCAATGTGTGGCCATAATTCAAGACTTCACGCAACTTACTTTCCTTGAAATCTCGAGATACAACATCAGCTTTTACCTTGATACTTCTATGTACAACAGATTCATAATCAATTTGATCATCTTGCACTAAATTCAAAATCTTATAATCAGAGATAAAACCACATTTAATAACCTCTGCCATTCCAGCTGAAAGATCCCGCGCAGCTAATCGGTCCAAAAATTTTAAATCAACAAAGACCTGCTTAGGTGAATGGAAGGCTCCAATCAAATTTTTCCCAGAACTTGCATTGATGCCAGTTTTACCTCCTACTGAAGCATCAACCATTCCTGCTAGTGAGGTTGGCATTGCATACCAATCAATACCTCTCATCCAGGTGGCAGATGCAAATCCAGCTAAATCAGTTGTTGCCCCTCCGCCCAGTCCAATAATTGCATCCGAACGCTTAATACCTTCACTCGCGCACTTTTTCCAAACACGATCTAACGTAGCTAAACTCTTTTGATTCTCACCATCTGCTGTGCCAAATAATTTCAGGTTTGCTCTTGGTTTGATCTTGAACTTTGAGATTAAAGTATTTGGAGCTACCAGCAAAACCTTATTGTGCGAATCTGAAATCTCCTTTATTTTTTCAACTGCATTGATTCCAATTTGCACCTGGTATTCACGCTCAGCTTTCACCTTAACAATTTTCATAACTTTGCCTTCAATTTCTCACTAATCAACTTAGCTACCTCATGTGGTTTCTGGCTATCTGAATTAACAGTTTGTGAAGCTAATTTTTCATAAATTGGACGACGTTCACTCATTAAATTCATCCATTGCTGCCTTGGATTGATCAACAACAAAGGTCTATCTTTGTTAAATCCGATTCGATTCGCCGCTTGAGAAATTGATACATCTATAAAAATGACTGGATACTCAACCCCAGTTAGTGCCTCTTGAATCTGAGTATTGATTGGTGCCCCACCTCCAAGTGCAATGACACCTTCAAACCCATCTAGTAGCGCAGTTACTACCTCTACTTCAGTCTTTCGAAAAACTGCCTCGCCTTCTTCAACAAAAATATCAGATATTTTTTTCCCAGTTATACGTTCAATCTCACTGTCACTATCAATGAATTCGGTAGCAATCTCTTTTGCTAGTGCTTTGCCAATAGTAGATTTTCCAGCCCCAGGTGGGCCAATGAGAACAACCTTCTTAATCATTACTTGATCTCTAGGGTTGCAATATAGTTTTCAAAATTGCGCTTGGTTTCCTGAACGCTATCTCCGCCGAATTTTTCCAGAACTGCGTCAGCAAGAACTAGCGCTGCCATAGCCTCCGCAACTATGCCGGCAGCAGGAACTGCGCATACATCGGATCTTTGGTTAATTGCTTTCGCAGCTTCTCCAGTTCTAGTGTCAATTGTGTCTAGCGCTTTAGGTACAGTTGAGATGGGTTTCATAGCAACTTTAACTCTCAAGATTTCTCCGTTACTCATACCGCCCTCCGTGCCACCAGCTCGATCAGTTCTTCGAACAATTGCGCCTTTATCATTTTTTTCAATCTCATCATGCGCAATAGACCCTCGTCTAGTTGCAGAAGCAAAACCATCACCTAACTCCACACCTTTAATTGCCTGAATTCCCATCATTGCACCAGCTAGCCGGGCATCTAATCTTTTATCCCAATGAGTGTGTGAACCAAGTCCAGGAGGTAAGTTGTAAGCCAGAACCTCAACTATGCCACCTAATGTGTCACCCTCTTTATGAGCTAACTCAATCTCTTCAACTATTTGATCACTAGTTTTTTTATCCATGCAACGAACGGGATCGGCATCAATTTTTTGACGATCTGTACTTTTTGGCAATTGATAATCCTCTGGCAGATGAACTTTCCCGATTGATACGACATGACTCAATATTTCAATTCCAACACTTTGTTTAAGAAAAGCACGTGCAACTGCACCTAAAGCAACTCGTGCCGCAGTCTCTCTGGCACTTGCCCTTTCAAGTATTGGACGAGCATCGTTAAAATTAAATTTCTGCATTCCCACTAAGTCAGCATGTCCGGGTCTAGGTCTGGTAAGAGGTGCGTTTCTAGCTAAATCTTTAATCTCCTTGTCATCAACTGGATCAGCACTCATAATCTTTTCCCATTTTGGCCACTCTGAGTTTGCTATTTGAATTGCTATGGGACCGCCCTGAGTTTTACCAAGTCTTATGCCACCGGTAATTGTAATTTTGTCAGCTTCAAAATTCTGTCGAGCTCCTCTGCCAAACCCTAATCTTCTGCGCGATAAATCGGCATCAATATCTTTGCTGGTGATTTCCACATGGGCTGGAATACCTTCCACAATTGCAGATAAGGCAGGGCCGTGAGATTCACCTGCTGTTAACCAACGCAACACATTATCTCCACTCGAGTTTGATGGGAGTATTCTCTCAGATCTGGCACTTATCCTGCGCTCAATTAACCCTTACAACAGTGGAATCTTTGTGGAATAAGTGCCAATTATCATGAATGGCGCAAAAGGAATACTCCTTCGGGGTTGAGTCAATGCAAATAAACCCGCAAGGATCCATGTTGATGTTAATGCAATTGAAAGTTCATTAATTGTGGCCAAGGTAATTGAACAAATAAATGAAAGTTTTATATCTCCATAACCTATTTTTGAGCCACTAACTAGATTTATTAAGAGATATATGCCAAGACCAAAACACCCTATTTTCCAATTCATAAAGTGACCAGGCACAAGAAGTGTGCCTACGACTAACAAGTCAATGTTTCTAATCAGGTGATTTTGAATATCGTGAATTACAATTCTGATGAACCAGATAAACGCTAATATCTCTAGCAGCACTCATTTAGATTACTTAAATCTGTGAGCTAGATGTACTCCTGTGGATTACTTTCTTACCGCTTCCGACGCAACCTTAAGCAACTCTCGCCTCATAGAATCAAAATCAAACTCTTTTTGGGAGAAATAATTAATCTGAAATAAAGCTTGCTCAACTAGTAAAGCTAGCCCACCGATAACATGTTTTCCGAGGTTTTGATAACGTTTGGCTAGTTCAGTTGGCCAAGGATGATAAACGACTTCAAAAAAATCCGCCTTAGTTGAGATAATCGATAGACCATCTGTGGCACCTGCCGGTGTTGTAGATATGATCAAATCACGATCTTGTATCTCTTCAAAATTGTGCCAATCCAGGAAATTGATATCTAAGTCTGCTGCAGCCGCATGAAGTTGATCATGTCTGACCATCGATCTGGTCACCACCGTTACTTCGGTGTTTGTACCTTTAAGGGCGCCAAGTGCGGCTCTGGCTGTGCCACCCGCTCCTAAGATTGCAATCTTCTTGCCAAAATATGGTTGCAGCAAGTTTTTAAATGCCAGCAAATCAGTAGAAATTCCAATGCTTCCAGTTGATTCGAAAATTACAGTATTCACCGATGAGATTTGTTTGGCGATTGGATCTACCCTGTCTATGAATCCAATACATATCTCCTTCAATGGCATGGTCAGTGCCAAGCCTCGATACTGAGAGTTTTTTGATTCAAAATAAAAGTTTCCAAAATCCTGTTCACTAACTTCGTGAGCTAGAAATTCCGCTTCTACGCCAAGCATTTGATATGCAGTGGAGTGTAGAAGTGGTGAAAGAGAATGCGCTATCGGCGAGCCAGCGACTGCTAATTTAATCAATCAAACAACCCCGCATCTTCATTTTTCCTAAATTCATTTGCCCAAACATTAAATTCGTCGAAAGATCTGGTAAATCTAGTATCTCCTGGTTTGACTGTAACGTAATACAACCAATCCCCGTTTGCTGGATTAACAGCTGCTGACATTGCTTGTTCACCTGGATTGCTAATTGGTCCTGGCGGTAGCCCTCGATACTTGTAGGTATTGTATTTAGAATTCGTATCCAGACTCTTGTATGGGAGCCTTATTTTTCCACGAGTATTGGTCGCGTAATCAATGGTTGCATTGATCTGCAAAGGCATTCCTATTTCAAGGCGGTTATAAATCACCCGCGCAATCTTAGGAAAATCTACAAGATCTCCCTCTGACTCAATCATTGAGGCAATTATCACTAACTCGAAAGGTGAATAGCCTCGATACCCATTTTCTATACCACTCTGCTTAGCCGATATGTAAAATCGCTGAATCATTTGGTTAACTGCTTGATCAAAAGTTGTACCAGGAACTATCGAATACTGTGCTGGAAAGAGAAAGCCTTCTACATCTTTTGTCATATAAAGTGGATCGATCTTGACATTTGCCGAGTACTTGCCAGTGACTAATTTGGACTTAGCCAACAGATCAAATATTTCATTCTTCCTAAGTCCTTCAACAAAACCAAATAATCCACGGTTACGTTTTGGATCAAGTAATTGTTCCAATGCAGATTGCGCAGATATTCCCACATCTAACTCGTGTAAACCAGGTGAAATACCATTTGCCCGCTTATCATTGATAGCAATTTTGATAAATACCTTCTCTGCTTTAATCACGCCAGAATCTTTAAGTTTTTGAGCAATCTTCACCCCTGTATCCCCAGGTTCAATCAATATCTCAACTTTTTCTGTAGAACTAACATTTCGGTAATCGTTTAGTAAGAATGCGTTATGGGTTGAGATTGCAATTAGGGTGAAAACTATAGCCACCGCCAGCGGAGGGATTAGTTTTCTCAAAAACGGCTTCCGATCGAAGTATTTGACTTTTCATTCAACAACGCAGTTTCAAGTATATTCACCGCAGCAATCTGATCAATAACGCTTTTACTATCTCGTGCACTTTTACCAGCTTCTCGCATCTGAGCATAAGAAACTTGAGTGCTGAGTCTTTCATCAACCAAATAGATAGGACCTTCATATAGAGACCTGACCAGCGCTGCAAAACTGGCAGCTTCATCGGATTTTGAGCTGTCTGCACCAGACAAGTGTTTTGGATTTCCAATCACGATATATACAGGTTGTACATCATTTAAAATGTCACCGATTTTTAAAGACAAGTCAGCGTCATTGTTAATTGTGGCATGAGGTGAAACAAGAATTGATTCAGAATCAGAGGTGGCAACTCCTATCCGCTTCTCGCCATAATCAAAACCAATTCGACGGCCTTGCGCGATTGGTGTTTTCATTTCCATCCAGCTAATTAACTAATCTTTCCAGTTGTTGCTTTCGTAATTTCTGCAAGTGCTTGATCAATGAGTTTCGGCTCAGTTCCGCCGCCTTGGGCAAAGTCATCTTTTCCGCCTCCGCCTCCGCCGAGTACGGTTGAACCAATCTTTATTAACTCTCCTGCCTTAATACCAAGTTTTATTGCCTCTGGCGATACTGCAGATACCAACATGGGTTTTGAGTTGTTGATTGTGGCAAGTACAACTACCCCGCTCTTCAACTTACCTTTCAAATCAATAGCAATAGATCTCATGTCATCCACTGACACTTCATTTTCTAATTGGGCGGTTAACAAGTTAATTTGACCCATCTGCTTTGCTTTCTTAACAAGCTCAGCAGCTGAAGCCATAGCCTTAGCACTTCTAACAACCGCCAACTCTTTTTCCATAACCTTCATTTTTTCAACCAGCTCGGAGATACGCTGCGGTAACTCCTCTGTTCTTACTCCTTTTATGATTTCAGTTAGAGAATTAAGCAATACATGCTCTCTAGCTAAGAACTGGTAAGCATCGTGCCCTACCAAAGCTTCAATTCTTCTAACGCCTGCACCAATTGAAGATTCAGATAGCAATTTAACCAATCCCAATTGACCGGATCTACTTACATGAGTTCCGCCGCACAATTCTCTAGCCCAATCTCCTATGCTCACTACGCGGACCTGGTCGCCATATTTTTCACCAAATAGCGCCATCGCGCCCATTGCTTTAGCAGCATCTTGAGTCATAACCTGGGCTTCTACTGAAAGATCTGCAATCAATAACTCATTCACTCGACTTTCAACATCAGCTAATACGGAATCGGGCACTGAACTTGTCGAAGGAAAATCAAATCTAAATCTTCCAGGTGCATTCTCAGAGCCTGCTTGAGTAGCTGTTTCTCCCAAAGCCTCTCGAAATGCTTTATGAACCATATGTGTTGCTGTGTGCGCTCTAGAGATCGCCATTCTTCGCTCTAGATCAATCTCAGCTAGCGCTTGATCACCTTGCTTAACTTGACCACTTATTACCGTTCCCCTGTGAACAATTAACCCTGGCAGTGGTGACTGAACATCATCAATTTGAATAACAGCTCCATTTGATAACTTTATTTTTCCAGCATCAGCTAATTGGCCACCACCTTCAGCATAAAATGGTGTTCGATCCAGAGTTATCTCGATTTCAGAACCTATATTTGCTTCGCCAGAGTTCTTTCCAGCGACTAATAACCCTGTCAATTTTGCTTCGCCAGAGTTTTTCTCATAACCGATAAATTTTGTAGGACCGGAGGCATCAATTATCGACCTGTATTCAGTTAAATCGGTATGACCGCTTTTCTTAAGCTTTGCATCAGCCTTTGCCCGATCTCTCTGTTCAGTCATCAACTTTCTAAAACCTTTTTCATCAACCCCTAAACCTTGTTCGCGAGCCATCTCCAGCGTTAGATCAAATGGGAATCCATAGGTGTCATGTAATTTAAATGCTGTATCCCCAGAAACTGCCTTCTGTTTTGATTTCTTCAAATCCTCAGCAGCGATATCAAAAATACTAGTTCCACTTTTTAATGTTTGTATGAATGAATCTTCCTCGGCTTGGGCGATAGACAAAATACGCTCTGAATCCTTTATAAGTTCTGGGTATTGAGGTCCCATTGCCTGTATTGAGCTCTTCATTAACTCTGAAATCACCAAATCCTGCGAGCCTAGCAACCTCATATTTCTAATTGTTCTGCGCATCATTCTTCTTAAAACATAACCACGGCCCTCATTACCTGGCGTAACCCCATCACCGATTAGCATCATCGCTGTCCTGCTGTGGTCTGCAACCACTCTCAACGAAATATCATCTTTAACCTCTTTGCCATATTTAACCTTAGTTAATTCAGAGGCCTTATCAAGAATGATTTTTGTGGTATCAATTTCATAAATATTTTCAACACCTTGCAGCAATGCTGCAGTTCTTTCCAAACCTAACCCTGTATCAATATTCTTCGCCGGTAACTCTCCCACAATAGGGAAGGTGTTCTTATCCCCTCCCTCACCACGAACATTTTGCATAAAAACAAGGTTCCAAATCTCAAGGTATCTATCCTCGTCGGCGATGGGACCACCCTCTTTGCCATATGCAGCGCCGCGGTCAAAATAGATTTCAGAACATGGTCCACAAGGACCAGGAACACCCATTGACCAAAAATTATCTGCCATATCTCTTCGCTGGATTCGATTTTTCGGGACACCAATTTGCTTCTCCCAAATTTGTGCAGCTTCATCATCATCTTTATAAACAGTTACCCAGAGTTTATCTTCGCTAAATCCATAACCACCATCAGAGGTTGACTTAGTAAGTAACTCCCAAGAAAGAGCTATGGCTCCCTCTTTAAAATAATCACCGAAGGAGAAATTTCCGCACATTTGAAAAAATGATGCATGCCTAGTTGTTTTTCCAACCTCATCAATATCTAAGGTTCGAACACATTTTTGAACTGAGGTTGCACGTTTGTATGGTGGTTTAATCTCGCCTAAAAAGTAAGGCTTGAAGGGAACCATGCCAGCATTTACCAATAACAAGTTGGGGTCATCTGCTATCAATGATGCAGATGGAACAACAGTGTGAGGCAAATTCAAAGAATTATTTGATTCAAAGTACTTTAACCATCTGGAGCGAATGTCAGCAGAGTTCATATCTACTCCTTCGCTTTACTTTTTTTCTTACCCTTTTTCTTTTGCTTAACCGCTCCAAAGACCGCAGCTGCAGCCTTCATGGCCATCGGGTTCTCATCTAGAAATGATTCAGTTGCTGTTGAAACCTTTTTCGTTAAATTTTCAATTGATTTTCCAGCATTGCTTAAACTCTTCAAAGGGCTGTTGATCATGGCAACTGTTTTGGTAATTTCATCAATCAATCTGGAAGCTCTAATCACCGCATAGGCGATTGCAACCGCAATTACAGCAAGGCTGGATGCGGCAATAATCGTTGCAATTCCACCTGGGCCCATGTTGGGAAGAATACCTGAAAAGGTGGGAACTATTTGGCAACTGCTGGAGTATCGACCCCTGACTCTTTACGTTGTGCTGGCGTAATAGGTGTTGGTGCACCTGTTAAAGGATCACCACCACTGGCTGTTTTCGGAAATGCAATAACTTCTCGAATTGATTGAGCCCCGGCTAATAATGCACATAATCTATCTAGCCCCAGGGCAATGCCACCATGTGGTGGCGGTCCATAATTAAATGCTTCTAGCAGAAATCCAAATTTACTTTCCGCTTCACTTTGTGACAATCCAATTGTCTTAAAGACTCGCTGTTGAACATCTCGTTGATGGATACGAATTGACCCACCACCAATTTCATTACCGTTTAGAACAATGTCGTATGCATAAGCTAGAGCTTCTTGTGGATTGGTATCAAAAGTAGTTGCGTACTCTGGTTTAGGCCCCGTGAATGGGTGATGAACTGCCGTCCAACCAGCTGCTGGATTTTCTGCATCCACTGGTTCAAACATAGGCGCATCAACTATCCATACAAATTTCCAAGCTTTCTCATCGATTAAATTACATCGCTGACCAATTTCTAGTCGCACAGCACCTAACAAACTTTGTGAAGATACAGTTGCACCAGCAGCGAAGAAAATAGCATCACCATTTTTGGCGCCAACAGTGCTTGCGATTCCAGCACTTTCTTTCGCTGACAGGTTCTTAGCTACTGGTCCAGATAAGGTCCCATCTTCGCCGACTAAAATGTATGCCAAACCTTTGGCTCCACGAGCTTTTGCCCAATCCTGCCAAGCATCTAATTCACGTCGAGGCGTTGTTGCTCCCTTTGGCATAACTACGGCGCCTACGTACTCGGCTTGAAATACTCTAAAAGAAGTTTCCTTGAAGAAACTTGTTACATCAATGATCTTGTTATCAAATCGTAAATCTGGTTTATCCGAACCATAATCACGCATGGCGTCTCGATATGTCATATGTGGGATTGGCGTTGGAATCTTATAATTAACTACTTTTTCGAAAACAGTGGTCAAGACTTTTTCTGCCACCGCAATTACATCAGATTGATCTGCAAATGAGATCTCAATATCTAGCTGGGTAAACTCTGGTTGCCGATCTGCTCTGAAATCCTCATCACGGAAACAGCGTGCAATTTGGTAATACCTCTCCATACCAGCAACCATTAATAATTGTTTGAATAATTGTGGTGATTGTGGAAGGGCGTACCAAGATCCTGGTTGCAATCTAACCGGAACAAGAAAATCTCTGGCACCTTCTGGAGTAGACCTAGTTAAGTAGGGAGTTTCAATCTCTAGGAAATCCTGATCTGCCATTACTTCACGGATTGCAGAGGTAACTTTGGAGCGCAATCTTAAATTTTTAGCCGGACCTTCACGTCTTAAATCCAAGTAACGATACTTAAGTCTTACCTCTTCGGAAATGTTCCCAATTTCTCCGCTATCTACTGGGAAAGGAAGAGCTGCTGCTTCACTTAAAACCTCTAGCGATTCACAAACAACCTCTATTGCACCAGTGGGAATATCTTTATTTTCATTTCCAGCCGGGCGAATTTTTACAACACCTGAGATTAGGACACACCACTCAGCACGTAGCTCCCCGGCAATCTTTTCATCATTTATTACAACCTGTACCGCACCGGATGAGTCTCTTAGATCAATAAAGGCAACCCCGCCATGATCCCTGCGGCGAGCAACCCAACCAGCCAAAACAACATTAGTACCAACTGATTTTTCATTTAATGAACCTGCATCATGGGTACGCAACATTATTTACTATTTACCAATCGTTTTAACTAGATCTGAAGCTTCAAGGGTACTGGATATCAACTCACCGCTGTTCATTATTTTCAATTGGCAATTCCCAGTGGCCAATTCATCATCACCAATCACCAATCCATATTTTGCACCACTTTTATCGGCAGCTTTCATAGCACCTTTCAATCCACGATCTCCATAAGCCATATCGCAGGTAATTCCAGCCTGGCGTAATTCGGCGAGCAACTTGAAAGCAGCAGCTTTACCTGCTTCAGTGATTGGTGCAACAAATAATTGCATCTGATTTATCACCGCCGGCAAAGAGTTCTCCGCCTGGCATGCCATTAATATCCGATCTACTCCCAAACCAAATCCAATACCACTCACATCTGCCCCGCCTAAAGATGACATCAACCCGTCATATCGGCCACCGCCACCAATTCCAGATTGTGCGCCAAGCATTTCATGATCAAATTCAAAGGTAGTTCCGGTGTAATAATCCAAACCTCGAACCATTCTTGGGTTTATCTGAAAAGCAATACCTATGTTTTTTAATAAGCCCTGAACTGTTTCAAAGTGCTGCTTACTCTCTTTATTTAGATAATCTAGAAGCAAAGGCGCTTTGGCCATTACCGACTTAACCTCTTCTCTTTTATCATCAAAAAGTCTTAGAGGGTTAAGTTGTGCTCTTGCAACAGTTGCTTCATCAAGCTTTAAGCCAGATATGAATTTAACTAAATCTTTTCGATGGGCATCACGACTAATGGCATCTCCAAGAGATGTAATGTTCAATGTATATTTCTTCAAACCCAATGCCTTGAATGCAGTATCTGCCACTGCAATAACCTCTACATCAATCTCTGGGTCGCTATAACCAATTGCTTCAATTCCAACTTGGTAAAACTGACGGTATCTGCCTGCCTGCGGACGTTCGGCTCTAAAAAATGGACCGGTATAAAAGAGTTTTACAGGTAGTTGGCCCTTATCAAGATTGTGTTCAATTACTGCGCGCATTACTCCTGCGGTTCCCTCTGGTCTTAAAGTAATTGAGCGACCACCACGATCTTCGAAGGTATACATTTCTTTACTAACAACATCGGTTGATTCACCTACACCACGCGTGAAAACTTCAGTATCTTCAAAAACTGGCAACTCAATTAAGTTATAACCGGCAAGCCGTGCGGTTTTTAGTAATTGATCTCTAACATATTCAAATTGATTTGAGTTTGGCGGAACATACTCACTTACTCCTTTAGGCGCTTGAAATTTACTCAAAATCTCACCGCCCACTCTGATCTAGAAAATCACTCTGCAAGTAAGGATTTCTCACGCGCTCAATGCCGATTGTAGTTTGCCCTCCATGTCCAGGCAGGACATTTAGCCCATCAGGCAGGGTTAAAATTCGATCTCGTAAGGTATTTCTCATCTGGCTGGCTGAACCAGTAGGTAAATCAGTCCGACCGATACTTCCAGCAAAGAGAACATCTCCTGAAATTAACTGTTGGTCATCAACGGTAAAGATAACCGAGCCTTTGGTGTGACCAGGTGCAAATATTGATGTGATCTGCATACCCGCCAATTCAAATGTTTCAAAATCTTCCAACTCCACAATTTCATCTGGCTCTTTGAATTTTTCTTTCCCAAATGCATGAAGAAATTGCTGGCTAATTCCATTGCGATCAAGAGCTCCCATAGGATCGGTGAGTAAAAATCGATCTGCTGCGGTAATAAAAGTTCGCATCGGAACTTGAGCAGTTAGTGGCAAAACTGAGAACATATGATCAAGATGACCATGGGTGATCAGCACTGCAATAGGTTTTAAATTATGCTCCGAAACTTTGGATACGATTTCGTTAACTAAGTTTGGCCGTGCCATGCCAGGGTCGACAATGACGCACTCTTGACCAATTTTTGAGGCCAGAATCCAACAATTTGTTTCAAAATAGGGAGCAATAACCCGATCAATCAGCAATTATCGCCCCACTTTCTAATCTCATTTTGAGTTCAATTTCCCTAAAAGATGGTGCTTAGGCTATCTTTTAGCCAGCACCAAACCCAGCAATCAGTGATGCTAAATGCAAAATTGATAGCCACGCCCCCACATAACGAGATCTGGTCACCAGAAATCGTGCAACGAAAGGTCAACCTAATGGAAAATACATCAACACCAAACCTTTCATCTACCGGGGCAGCATCAGCACTAATTGGTGATCCAGCAAAATTTGGTCGAGTCGGCGAAGACGGAACTGTTTATGTAATCACTCCAACTGGCGATCGAGCCGTTGGTTCCTATCCAGGAAAAAGTCCTGAAGAAGCTCTTGCTTACTTTGTTAAAAAATTTGAAATGGCTGCATCTGAGGTTGCTTTATTGGCAGCAAGAATTCGTTCTGGCGCAATGGTGCCAAGTGATGCCCATGAAGCAGTTAATAAGTTGCGCTCACAGATTGCAGAATTAAATGGAGTAGGTGACTTAGTAAATTTAGCGGAGTCATTAGAGAAAATCCCAGCTCTTATTACTGAGCATGAAGGTGCTTACGTGGCGCGTAAAGCTGCTCAAGCAGCAGAGCGAGAAGCTCGCAAAGTTGAATCTACCGCGATCAAAGAGAAAATTGTCGCTGAGGCTGAGAGCCTGGTTGATTCAGTTGCTTGGAAAGTAACAACAGCGCGGCTAAAGGTTTTATTAGAGGAGTGGAAGAAAGCTCCGAGGTTAGATAAGAAAATTGATGCCCAATTGTGGAAGAGATTCTCATCATCTCGAAATAAATTTGATAAACGACGTCGGACTCACTTTGCTAACCTTGCTAGCGAACATAAGAAGGTAGCAACAACAAAAGAGATGATTGTTAAAGAGGGTGAATCGCTTGCAAACTCAAAAGATTGGCTAAATACCGCTAAGCAGTTCAAATCTTTGATGGACCAATGGAAAGCTTCAGGCAGAGGTAAGAAATCAACCGATGCCGCGCTATGGAGTAGATTCAAGGCAGCCCAAGACACTTTTTTTGCAGCCAAGAATGCAGATATGGATAAGCGAAAAGGTTCGATGGCAGAGAATCTGCTAAAGCGTGAAGCAATGATTTCTGAATTTGAAGCGTTGTTGCCGATAACTGATTTCAAGAGCGCTAAGAAAAAGTTTTATGACCTGATGGGTAAGTGGCAAAAAATTGGAATGACTGATCGTAAAAAGCGCGCTAGTTTTGACGCCAAGATAAAAAAAGTTGAAGATGAGATTAATGATCTAGAGCGCAACTTCCAGCGCAAAAGTGATCCAACAGCTAAAGCGCAAGCCAACAAAGTTGTACAAGGTTTGGCAGAGGCAATTGAAAATTATGAGAAGCAAGCTGCAAAGGCCGAGGCCGCTGGTCAAACAGCAAAAGCAATGGTGGCAAGAGAAGCTGCAGCTGCTCGTCGGGTTTGGCTAGAACAAGCGGAAAAAGGTTTAACTGAGTTTACAAATTAGTTGTTAAACACTCGATCCACATCATAAACACCCTCAATCCCTCGAACTGAATTTAACACTGCATCTAAATGTGCAGCATCTGCCATTTCAAAGGTGAACTTACAGATTGCAGTTTGGTCTTTGTGGGTTACAACCGAAGCACTCAAGATATTCACATACTGGTCAGAAAGAGCTTTGGTCACATCCGAAAGCAAACGTGCTCGATCTAACGCCTCTACTTGGATGTTCACCAGGAACGTGCTCTTCGCAGATAGGTTCCACTTAACTCCAATCATTCGATCACCTTGATGAATTTGTAGATCATTCATATTTATACAATCCCCTCGGTGAACTGAAACTCCGCTACCTCTAGTGATAAAACCAGTTATCTGATCACCTGGAACTGGAGCGCAGCATCTGGCCAACTTGACCAATACATCAGCTGAACCTTCAACATCAATTCCGGTAACACTTTTGCGAGTTCTCTTTACTGGTGCAACAAGTGGGGCAAGATCACTTTCTGCGTGGCTCTCTGCCGACCCAAGTAAGACAATTAATTTCTCAATTACTGAATGAGCTGAAATATGTCCATTGCCAACTGCTTCATACAAAGATTCAATATCTTCAAATTTCAAATCATGCGCTAGCTCTAAAAGAGCATGTCCACCTAGAATTTTTTGAATTGGCAAACCTGCTTTTCGCATCTGACGAGCAATTGATTCCTGACCTGCCTCTATCGCCTCTTCTTTACGCTCCTTTGAAAACCAAGCTTTGATCTTTGATCGAGCACGGGATGAGGTTACGAAATTCAACCAATCATGGCTAGGTGCTGCGTTGGGATTCTTGTTGGTAACTATTTCAACCACATCACCATTTACTAAATGTGATTCAAGCGGCACTAACTTCCCATTTACTTTGGCGCCTATGCATCTGCTTCCCACTTCTGTGTGGACTGCGTAGGCAAAATCAACGGGTGTTGAACCAGATGGAAGTGCAATAACACTACCTTTTGGAGTGAAGACAAATACTTCTGGAGTACGCAAGTCATAACGAAGAGTTTCAAGGAAATCACTCACATCCTCACTTTCCTGCTGCCATTCATGTAACTGCTTAAGCCATAAAACTTCAGGATTTTTCTGTTGATCTGCGCCTTTAGATTTGTATTTCCAGTGAGCAGCAATTCCATACTCAGCCCTAGCATGCATATCAAAGGTTCTTATTTGAATCTCAACAGCCTTACCATTAGGCCCGATCACAGTGGTGTGTAATGATTGATAAAGATTGAACTTAGGCATGGCAATGTAATCCTTAAATCTGCCTGGCACAGGGCTCCATCTGGCGTGAATAGCACCAAGTGCTCCATAACAATCTCTGACTGAATCAACCAAAATTCTTATTCCCACTAGATCGTAGATGTCGTTGAATTCTCGGCCTCGGACCACCATCTTCTGATAAACACTATAAAAATGTTTTTGTCGGCCACTGACATTTGCCTTAATTTTCTCAGNCGACCGATGAATCCTCAAGTTATATAAATGGGGTCCTAGGGAGGATCATTAAACTCAAGGATTCGATCGCAATTTAGGCTGCTAGGAACTCAGCCTCTCTTAGGTAATCAAGGGTTGCTACATCATTAAGGTTAAGCATTAGCGAAAGAAACGCTAGATCGTTGATGTCGTTGAATTCTCGGCCTCGGACCACCATCTTCTGATAAACACTATAAAAATGTTTTTGTCGGCCACTGACATTTGCCTTAATTTTCTCAGTGTTTAAATCAATATCAATTGCACTGACTACCTCATTAGTCAATAAATCTCTAGCGGGTGATCTTTCACCAACTAATCTTTCAATCTCCTCGTACTTTTTTGGTTCAATTGTTTTAAATGATAAATCCTCTAATTCCCATTTAATTGCGTTCATTCCTAAGCGATGAGCAAGTGGGGCATAAATATCCAGGGTCTCGCGGGCTTTTCGTTCCGCAGTTTCCTTTGCGATGAATTCCCAGGTTCTAGCATTATGTAATCGATCAGCAAGCTTGATGACTAAAACCCTGATATCCCGTGACATTGCAACAACCATTTTGCGAAGAGTTTCAGCCTCAGCAGTTGGCCCATAGGTGAGTTTGTCTAACTTGGTTACGCCATCAACTAATGCAGTTACCTCATCACCAAACTCACTTTTGATGTGTTCAATTGAATAGGAGGTATCTTCAACAGTGTCATGCAAAAGAGCTGCCATCACTGTAGGTAAATCCATGCCAAGTTCGATAAGGATCTGAGCTACTGCAACTGGGTGAGTTATGTAGGGTTCGCCAGATTTACGTAACTGACCTGAGTGAGCCTTATCTGCTGCATTAAATGCTCGCTCTAAATCCGAATTAGAAAATCCAGGATGGGAACGAGCTAAGCCATCCGAAAGCGGCTTTAACAATTCGATGGTTGTCATAGCGCTTTGGCTGTCTTTGTTAGATCAATTAATTTAGCGGCGGCGATCGCGTTTAGGCTGATTGCGAGGACCACGATCAGATTTAGACTCAACAACTGTTGGAGTGTTTGTGGAAACCTTGTCACCTCTTGTGCCTACTCTTTTTGCTAATGCTTGCATTGCAGGCTCTTTTTCACGAAGACCTGCCAAAATTGGTGTAGCAATACAAATTGAGGAATAAGTTCCAGTAATCAATCCGATAAACAAAGCCAAAGATAGATCTTTTAACGTACCAGCACCTAATAAGCCTGCGCCTACAAACAAAATTGATCCAACTGGCAGTAGGGCAACTAAGGATGTATTAAATGAACGAACAATCGTCTGATTTACCGCAAGGTTTGCTGCTTTTGAATAGGTGGTTTTGCCACTTGCAGCTATACCTTTGGTGTTCTCTCGAACTTTATCAAAGACTACTACCGTGTCATATAGAGAGTAACCCAAAATAGTTAAGAATCCAATTATGGTCGCCGGCGTTACTTCAAAACCTACAAGCGCATAGATGCCAACCGTAATAACCACATCATGTATCACCGCGATGATTGCCGAAATCGCCATTTTTGCTTCGAAAGTCATAGCAAGGTAAAGCATTACCACCAACAAGAATCCAAACAATCCATAAAGAGCTTTTCGAGTGATCTCTTCACCCCAAGATGGACCGATAATTTGAGAATCAATAGACTCAACACTGACATTAAAATTCTTAGCTAATGTGGCTTCTAAAGTGCTTTGTTCCAATGAGGTCAGCGCATCTGTTTGTATGCGGACTTTATCGCTACCAACTTTTTGAATGATGTTTTGGGTAGTAATTTGAGCATCAGTTAAAGACTGTTTAGCAATATCTATTGAGGCACTTGGTGTTGTCACAGTGAAAGATGAGCCACCTTTAAACTCGATTCCAAGATGTAAGCCCTGCGCAAAAAGTGTAAATGCTGAAGCTAATATAAGTAATGCAGAAAATGAGTACCAAATCTTACGCTTGCCAACAAAATCTATAGAGGTCTCACCTCGATAAAGTCTTCCACCAAGTCCTGAAAGCTTACGCATTAGATACCTCCCCGGTCTTTTGTGGATTCTTCTCCACCATTCCAATGGATTTAGCTGAGAAGCCAGACCACGGATGTCCATTATTAAAGAATGATAATTTAGCTAAAATAGTCATCAACGGTTTGGTGAATAAAAAGACTACGATCAAGTCAATTATGGTAGTTAAGCCAAGTGTGAAGGCGAATCCTCTTACGCCACCAACTGCGAATATATAAAGCATAATTGCTGCCAGCATCGAAACGACGTCCGCTGCGATAATGGTTCTACGAGCTCGAACCCAACCAGTTTCTACCGCCGATTTAATTGATTTTCCTTCTCGAATTTCATCCCTAATACGTTCGAAGTAAACAATAAATGAGTCGGCTGTAATACCAATTGCGACAATCGCACCTGCAATACCTGCCAGAGTCAAAGTGAAATCAATTAACTCTCCAAGAAGAGCAAAAGATAGAAGTGACATTACCGCTGCAACCATAAGTGAGCTTACTGAAACTATTCCCAAACCGCGGTAGTAAAGCATTGAGTAAATAACCACCAAAGCTAAACCTAAAATTCCTGCAATTAATCCACCACGTAACTGATCAGCACCTAGTGATGGAGATACTTGCTGTACCTCGCCGCGATCAAAAGTTAATGGCAATGCACCATATTTCAACACATTAGCTAAATCTTGTGACTCTAATTGGGTGAAATTTCCAGTTATCTGCGCGTTACCAGTATTGATCGGTTCGTTAATTCGGGGTGCTGAATAAACCAATCCATCCAGAACAATCGCTGCCTGGTTTTGTGGTGCAGGTAATGAGGTTAAACGAGTTGTCATGGCGCCAAACTTTGCAGCACCTTCGCCATCAAATTCCAGCGTTACATACCAACCTGATGCACCTTGTGGATCTAAAAGCGCAGAAGCTTGAGTTACTTGGCGTCCTAAAACTTCTGCTGGCGCCAAAATATATTTATTAATACCAGCGCGATCACAGCTAACAATTGTTGCTGCTTCATTGCCACTGCTACCGCCTTGGCGATTTTCTGGCAGGGTGCAATCTAAAGCTGCATACTGGGCATTTATCTCAGGTGTTACACCAGGTGGTAGCACCGATGCAGTTGGATCAGTTCCTAATGGAGTGGCATTAGCAGCACCTTCTGCTAATACTGGACGAAATCTAAGTTCTGCAGTTTGACCAACTAAATCAACAATTCTTCGACCAGTTTCACCAGGTACTTGAATTACGATCTGGCGGTTAATACCAGTTCCCTGCGCTGAAACTTCAGATTCGGCAACACCTAATGAGTTAACGCGCTGACGAATGATTTCAACTGCTTGATCGATTGCTTCGGCAGTTACGCGGCCGGTCTGACCATCTTCAATTCTTGGTTGCAATGTAACGCTGGTACCACCTTGCAAATCCAAACCAAGTTTGAATGAGGTTGCACCAATAACAAAGGAAAGTCCAGTCAAAGCCAAAACCGAAAGCAGCAGGATAGAGATAGTTCTAACTGCTCGGGCTTGGGTATTTGCAACTTTATTAGCAGACATGAGGGCCAATTCTAGGCTGAGGGGAGATTATTGAGAAATCAAGCAAAAAAGTTAGCCAAAATAGGCGAAAAAATTAGGTTACTGGGCAATATCTGGGTCTTGATCAAACAGAGTTGCATCAGTTCCAATTTGCGCAGACAGCGGTGGCTTTAATCCAAGATGTGACCAACCAGCAGCTGTAGCAATACGTCCTCTTGGTGTTCTAGCTAGAAACCCCATTCGAACCAAGAAAGGTTCAGCTAAGGATTCAATAGTTTCAATCTCCTCACCGACTGCCATAGCAAGGGTTGAAACTCCAACCGGTCCGCCATTAAAGTTTTTAATCAAAGCCGTAAGTACTGATTTATCTAGGCGATCTAATCCAATTTGATCAACCTCATATATTTCAAGAGCTGATTTTGCATGCTCAAGTTTCACTAGTTTTTCATTATTTACTTGTGCGTAATCTCGCACTCTGCGAAGAAGTCTATTGGCCACTCTTGGTGTTCCCCTGGAACGCGAAGCTATTTCTACAACGGCAGTGGTGTCGATATTGATTTCAAGAAGATCTGCACTTCGCTTAATAATTTGTGATATTTCATCAGCTTCATAAAAATCTAATTGAGCCGTGAATCCAAATCGATCCCGCAATGGACTGGGTAGTAAACCAGCACGCGTGGTTGCCCCTACAAGGGTGAAATGTGGCAACTCTAGCGGAATTGAGGTTGCACCAGCACCCTTACCAACAATTACATCAACTCGAAAATCCTCCATTGCTAAATACAGCATCTCTTCAGCTGGTCTGGACATCCGATGGATTTCATCAAGAAATAAAATTTCTCCTTCAACTAAGGATGAGAGTATGGAAGCAAGATCTCCTGCATGCTGAATCGCAGGTCCAGAGGTAATACGGATTGGACTATCCATTTCGGTGGCAACAATCATTGCCAGAGTTGTTTTGCCTAAGCCCGGTGGACCAGAAAAAAGAATGTGATCAGCGGTTGATTTACGCTGTTTAGCCGCTGAAAGCAGCAGATCTAATTGATCTCGAACTCTAAGTTGCCCGACAAATTCAGTTAAACTTTTTGGGCGAAGGGCAAGTTCGGCAACTCGTTCAGCATCATCTGCGCCATTATCTATTACTCGATCACTCATCTCTATTTCCCACCACTTTTAAGTGCCAATTTCAATACTTGCCCAACCGAAAGACCTTCAATTTTTTCATCCTTCATAACTTGATTTAACATGGCGATAGCTTCTTTATTTGAATATCCCAAACCCTGTAAAGCATTTTCAACTTGGTTAGAAATAGTTAGATCAGAGCCACTTTTTCCACTAGCAAATGCTGCAGCTTTATCTTTCAACTCAAGAACTAAGCGCTGTGCACCTTTCTTACCTAACCCAGGCACTGCTTCTAGAGATTTAAGGTTGGAGGTGATGATCGCATTAGCAATTGAGGCCGCATCACTATTAGCCAAGATTGATTGAGCCACCTTAGGTCCAATACCGGTAACTGATAACAACAACTCAAAGAAATCACGATCTACAATTTCAGTAAAGCCATATAAAGTTAGGGCATCTTCACGAACTATTAAGTAAGTATGAAAACTTACTCGCTCGCCAACCTGCATTTTCGCTGCTATTCGAATTGGCACCTGTAGCAGCAATCCCACACCGCCTACCTCTACCACCAGGGAATTTATAGAGGTTGATTTAACGCTGCCACTTATCGAGCTGATCATCGCTTTTTGACTGCCTTTTTCTTTGCGGTTGCTAATCGGGCATTACCAACTCCCCGCCAATGATGGCAGATAGCAAGGGCTAAAGCATCTGTACTGTCTACTGGTTTTGGAATTTCCTTCAACTTCAGTAAACGTTTAACCATCTGCGCTACCTGTTTCTTGTCTGCTCTTCCAGATCCAGTTACCGCAGCCTTCACCTCACTAGGGGTGTGCATTACAACCGGAATGCCGGCTTTAACTGCTAGCAAAAGCACCACCCCAGCAGCCTGAGCGGTAGCCATAGCTGTCTTAACATTTAGATGAGAAAAAACTCGCTCTACTGCAATTACATCAGGTTTAAACTTTGCAATCCAAATAGAAATCTCTTTTTCTAACTCCAATAATCTAAATTCCAGAGCTGCATCAATATCAGTTTTTACTACGCCAACTGAAATCATTTCAAGGGATTGAGGTCCAGAGGAATCCACAACGCCAATTCCGCACCGGGTTAATCCAGGATCTACTGCCAATACTCGCATAGGACAAGAGTAATCAGCGAAATTTCGCTAGGAACTAAGGCTCGCCATCACTTCATCTGAAACATCAAAATTTCCGTAAACATTTTGAACATCATCCAACTCTTCAATTGCCTCAATTAATTCAAAAACCTTCTTGGCGGTCTCAGAATCAATTGGTATAGACATGGAAGGCAAGAAAGAAGTTTCAGCTGACTCATACTCAGTCCCTGCTGTTTGTAGCGATGTTCGTACTGCTACTAAATCAGATGGCTGAGCTACTATTTCAAAAGATTCACCAAGATCATTAACCTCTTCTGCACCAGCATCTAAAACAATTTCTAGCAGTGAGTCTTCGGTTACCTTCCCATTCTCTTTTGAAACTATAACTACCCCTTTGCGGTTAAATAGGTATGAAACAGAGCCAGGGTCAGCCATGTTTCCACCATTTCTGGTAACCGCAACGCGAACCTCAGAAGCTGCGCGATTTCTATTATCAGACAAACACTCGATTAGTAAGGCAACTCCGCCTGCTGCATAACCTTCATACATAATGGTTTCCCATTGTTTGCCACCGGTTTCAAGTCCAGCTCCGCGCTTGACTGCTCTATCAATATTGTCAGCAGGCACAGAATTTTTCTTAGCCTTAGCTATAGCATCATATAAAGTTGGATTGCCAGAAACATCTGCGCCACCAGCGCGAGCAGATACTTCAATTGCCTTAATTAACTTTGCAAAATTCTTTGCTCGACGAGAATCAATAATCGCCTTTTTATGTTTGGTGGTTGCCCACTTGGAATGACCGCTCACTTATTTACCTATTAACCCTTCGATCCGGTTAGCTGACGACAAATATTTTCAACAAAGAATCTGTGCACACGATTATCTCCAGTCAATTCAGGATGAAATGAGGTGGCAAGTAAGTGTCCTGACCTAACTGCAACTGGATGTTTGACTCCATCTTGAACAGTTATCTCAGCTAAAACTTCAACTGAGGCACCCACAGACTCAACCCAAGGAGCACGGATAAATACCGCCCGTACTGCCGGCTCAGTAATTCCCTTGAACTTCAAATCTGTTTCAAATGAGTCAACTTGTCGGCCAAATGCATTTCGCCTGACCACCATATCGATACCACCAAAAGTTTCTTGTCCTTCAATAGCATCCTTGACAACATCTGAAAGCAAAATCATCCCAGCACAAGAGCCATAAGTTGGCATTCCTGAGTTAATTCGATCTTTAATCAAATCCATTAAATCAAATGCCCTAGCTAGTTTTGCAATGGTGGTTGATTCACCACCTGGAATTACCAGCGCTGAAATATCTTGAATCTCACTCTTGGTTTTTACTGCTCGAGCATCAACTCCGCAATCGCTTAATGATTGAATGTGTTCTCGAACATCACCTTGGAGTGCAAGTACTCCAATTTTCACAATTACCAGCCCCGCTCCGCAAGCCGATGAGGTACTGGGATATCGGCAACATTTATTCCAACCATCGCCTCACCTAATCCGCGTGATACATCTGCAATAACTTTTGCATCCGTAAAGTAAGTCACCGCTTTAACACATGCAGCCGCACGCTTTGCGGGATCTCCAGATTTGAAAATTCCAGAACCAACAAATACGCCATCAGCGCCTAATTGCATCATCATCGCTGCATCTGCCGGAGTTGCAATTCCGCCTGCGGTGAAAAGAACGACCGGAAGCTTTCCAGTGCTGGCTACCTCTTTAACTAATTCATATGGTGCTTGCAACTCTTTAGCTGCTACAAATAATTCATCTTCGCGCATGGAGGTTAATCTGCGAATCTCACCTGAAATTGTCCGCATGTGAGTGGTGGCATTTGAAACATCTCCGGTGCCAGCCTCGCCCTTAGATCGAATCATTGCTGCACCCTCATTGATTCTGCGAAGTGCCTCGCCAAGATTTGTCGCACCACAAACAAACGGAATGGTGAAATTCCATTTATCAATATGATTTGCATAATCTGCTGGAGTTAAAACCTCTGACTCATCAATGTAATCAACACCTAAAGTTTGTAGGACTTGAGCTTCAACAAAATGGCCAATTCTTGCTTTTGCCATTACTGGAATAGAAACTGCAGCTTGAATCGCAGTAATCATGTCAGGATCTGACATACGGGCAACGCCACCTTGGGCACGAATATCTGCCGGCACTCTCTCTAATGCCATAACAGCAACAGCGCCAGCATCTTCAGCGATCTTTGCCTGTTCAACATTTACAACATCCATAATCACGCCGCCTTTAAGCATCTCTGCCATGCCGCGTTTTACACGAGCTGTGCCTGTTTCCTTAGACATTTCTCTCCCCTGCAATTATCTAGTCCCCTAGTGTACTAATCCAACAGCGGGGTGAGAAAACAATTAAATGAAGCCTTGCTCACACAGGCAGGCTTGCTAAGGGGCCAAAACAGGTGCCTGGTCAGTAAGGAAAATCCAGGTTCTTCCCGGCTTGAAATTGGCAGTTTCACCATCAATTGTTTTCCATTTCGTCAATTCAGTTTCAGTATCGCGCTGCCAATTTATTTGATAACTAAAGCCATCTCTTAACATAACTGCTTTTCCAGTACCGACCGTTTCACTAAATGGTGTGATCTCGCCAAATTTATCGCCATAAATTGAAGGTGTGATGGAGACGATTTGAATTATTGCCGTGTCTGCAAACAAATGTTCTCCAGATGCTGCCAAATTAGGTTTTTCATTAAAATAAATTAGCCATTTTTCAGCAATAGCATCCCAACGCAATTCATACTTAGCACTTGGCCATTTGACCTTTGCAGTTGCAGTATTTGTCTCTCCTTTTGGTGCTTTACCAAATGGAAATACTGAAACCGTTGGTGAATCTATTTGTATTTTAGGGTTTGAGTTTGCACGTTCTAACAACAAATCTGGTTTTAAAATCATATCCACCGGACCTGGTCGATTTGGATCTTTGCCATAAATTGATGGCGGATTTCGCTCAGCAGAAAGATTTTCTAAATTAGCTGCTTCAATCACGGGCCTCATCTTGCTCTGAGCGCCACTATAGGCAAATCCAACGCGACCAAACTGAGCAAGAAGTTCTAGATCTGAAATTCTCGCCGATCTAATTGGCCCAATCAATGGTGGAAGTTTTGAGGTGTAGACGGCGGCTAATCTTGTTAGACCAGCTTCTACTTGCTCCACATAAACCACATCAGCATCCTCAACTCCAATTTGTGGATGAGCCGCATTTGTATCATCAATCTTCACAACTAATATCTGGTTATTAACACCCGGTAACCCGTTGAAGTAGTTCTTTGGAACCTCTGGCTCATCTAAAATCTGCGGAAGATTATTAGGACCAATGACTGAAAATGCAATTACAGCTACTGAGGCTAAAAGAATTAACCGTCGAGCAATTTTCATAAAATATCATCTTCAAATGCATAGCGAACTGGAATCGGAGCCTTACCTGCCAATCGAAACAACCTTATAAGTGGCTTGGCGCGAACATTTCTTGTGGCATTTACCGCTTCTAAGTGAATATTGATTGCAATCTTTACCTTGCCTGTCGTATCCGACAACTCAACCAATAGATCCGAAGGTAACTCCAATGAGTGATCAATAGCAGCCCCCTGCACCAACTTCAAAGACTCAGATAAAACGCTCTCAGCTGCTGATCTTTCATCAAAATTTGCATTACGCGCTGCAGCTGCCGAACTAGATATTAAGTATGCAGTTGCAGGATCTAAATTCGATTCAGCGACAATCTCATGGGCTAATGCTGCCCGTTGTTGTAATAATGCATCCAAGGTTGCCCAAGAAGTTTCAACTCGATGATGAAGTCGATCTAATCTTGAGGCGGAAAAAGACAAATACCATCCAATCAAAACCACAAAGAGAATTACTAGTAAGGCTTGATAATTCATCGCCTGCTCCAAAATCTATTTTCAGAAGCTAGCGTTACCCGTTGGCCGCCAGCTATAGCCATTTCATAAACATTTTCGATTTGTTCTGCAACTACCTGCCAATCATACTTTTGCGCACTCAATCGGCCATTTTCAGATAATCGTTTTCGCTTTTCATCATCACGAAGTAAAGCCACTAACACTTTGGCCAAATCCGCTGAATCTCCATTTTTGAACAACTCCCCGGCTTCACCATTTTCAAGAACCGCCTTAAAAGCCGGTATATCACTAGCAACTACCGCTGTTCCAGCAGAGAGTGCCTCAGTTAAAATTATTCCAAAAGATTCACTACCGGTGTTTGGCGCCACATAGATTTGTATTGATTTCAAGAAACTTTCTTTTTCTGCGTTACTTAAGAGACCTAAAAATTTTATTCGGCTTCTTAATTGTGGATTTAGATTCTTTAAAAACTCTTTGCTATCGCCAGGTCCTGCTACCAAAAACTCAACATCAGGCACAAAACGAGCAACAATTGCCAATGAATCGATTAATACCTGCAATCCTTTTCGTGACTCTTCAAATCTGCCAATAAATCCAACTGTGTGATTTTTAGCGTAAGCATCAATGATCTTTGCACTTGCATATCTTTGTCCATCGATTCCATTTGGTATCACTACCGCATCAGTTTCAAAGTGGTCTTTGAGCGTTGATCTAGCTAGCTCGCTGACAGCAATCCTGGCATTTAATTTTTCAACAATGGGTTCAAGAATGGGTCCAATTGCATAGATCGCTTTCTTTTTTGGTGTTGAAACATGAAATGTTCCCACTAATGGTCCCTCCGCAGCCGAGCATGCTAACAATGACAAGGATGGAATTGCAGGCTCATGTAGATGAAGCAAATCAAAATCACCGCTTGCAATCCATTGCTTTGCCCTTGAGCTAGCTATTGGTCCAAATAAAACTCTTGCGACAGAACCATTGACTGGAATTGATATCGGTTTACCGGCATTAACTACATAATCCTGATGCTCAACTGAGTCATCTGAGATAGGTGTAAGAACTGATACAAAGTGTCCTTCATCAATTAGATGCTCGGCCAAATCACGAATATGAGTCTGCACTCCACCTGGTGTATCCCAGCCATAAGGACAAACCATTCCGATCCTAATTTTCTTCATCTATCCAAATCCTTTGCAACATATGCCAATCAACTGGGTTTTCCTTAATTCTACGAGCAAAGTTATCAGCAACTGATTGAGTCACCATTTTGATTTGTTCTGCTTCACTTCCAGAGATCGGTAGTGCAATTGTTTCATCAAAGAAGATTTCGATGCCAGATGGTAAATAACTAATGTAAGCCGTAATCAATGGTGCGCCCGTCTTCAATGCCAGAAGTGCCGGCCCAGATGGCATTTTTGCAATGCCACCTAAGAAATTAACCTCAATACCGTTACGTGACATATCGCGGTCTGCAATCAAAGCAATGAGTTTTCCCGCCTCTAATCTTTGAGTAAGAATGGGGATGCTCTTTTCCTTATGGCTTATTGCCTCTATACCGATGCTTTCTCGATAATCGAGGAATTTCTTAAATATCGCCTCAGGCTTAAGTTTCTCCACTACAGCAGTCAGATTTATGCCTGTTGAACAAAAATAAGCAGCAGCATGATCCCAATTTCCAGAATGTGGCAAGGCGACAATGCAGCCGATTTTTTTCTCAATAGGATCTCTAAGTAAATGCTCATTGTTTACCTTAGTTGTTTGAATGATTCTCTCTTTGCTCCATTTATTCAAGCGAAATGTGTCAAACCAATATCGCATGTAAGACCGCATGCCCAATTTGGTTAACTTCTCTAACTCAATCTCTGAAAAATCTGGCTTCACACGTCGGTAGTTGCTCCTGAGTCTTTTAATTCCTTTGCCATTTTTCTTATAGATCCGGTCCGATACCAGGTTGGCTAGCTTGTATGCAAATTTTTCGGGGAGAAAACCAATCAATTTCCACGCAAATAGGTATAGCAAATACATTTACTTCACCGCTTTATAAACAATCAACATACGTTGTGCCATGGTGATTACGGAGAGAAGAACCAAAACCCAGATACCAATAGCCATGGCATACTCAACCTCTAACCCATGCAGTCCGTAGGCTGCCAAGGCGATAATCAATCGCTCACTACGCTCGGCAATCCCACCGTCACAAACAATATTTAGAGATTCTGCCCTAGCTTTTATGTATGAAACCATGAATGCCGCAACTGCAGCGACAATAATGAGTGGAACTAGCCGATCATTACTTTTAATGAAGAACAACATGGCTCCAACAAAGATTGCTGCATCACTTAATCTGTCTAAAGTTGAATCCAAAACAGCGCCCCA
>KB912753.1 GCA_000383815.1 actinobacterium SCGC AAA027-J17 | reverse complement strand
GGTTAGACAAGTTTGAAAAGGCCTATCCAGATCGCACCTTTGATGTTGGTATTGCCGAACAACATGCCACAACCGCTGCTGCTGGAATGGCATTTGCTGGATTACACCCGGTAGTTGCTGTTTATTCAACCTTTTTAAATCGCGCCTTTGATCAATTATTACTAGATGTTGCCCTGCATAAAGCTGGAGTGACATTTGTATTAGATAGAGCTGGTGTCACCGGTGATGATGGACCATCACATAATGGCATGTGGGATTTAGCTTTAACTGGCATTGTTCCAACCTTGCATGTAGCAGCACCTCGCGATGGGCAGCGGCTTAAGGAAACATTGCGCGAGGCATTAGATATCTCGGATGCGCCATCACTGATTAGATTTCCAAAGGGTGTGATAAATCCAGATATTCCAGCATTTGAACGTCGAGATGGAATTGATGTTTTATATCGTGGTGAGAGCGCAGATGTATTACTAGTTAGCATTGGCGCCTTTGCATCGATAGCTGTTGAGTCTGCTGCTCAGGCCTATCGTGAAGGTGTTGGTGTCACAGTTATTGATCCAAGATGGGTGAAACCGCTACCTAAAGCCTTGATAACAATGGCTCAGCGCTATAAAAATGTAGTGGTCCTAGAAGATGGAATTAAACATGGCGGTATTGCCAGCACAATCTCTGAATTATTTAGAGAAGAGCAGTTGAATATCCCAGTTCACTCAATTGGTTTGCCTCTGACATTCTTAGAGCACGCTAAACGGTCACAGATTCTGGAAGATCTTGGCATAACTGTTCAAAACATTACGCGATCATTAGTTTCTTGGAACAGCAGTCAGTTTCCAGTTGATGCTAAGGAAGAGATGCCACTCCCTTTGGATGAAAGCGAACGCCGCAAACCGCTTCGCTAATTCCTTCTCGATCTAGATAAGGCAAGATGCCACCTAAGTGCATCGGCCAACCAGAACCAAGTAGCATGCAAATATCAATCTCCTGTGGTGTTGCGACCACACCTTCATCAAGCATCATCTTTGCCTCAGTTGCTAACGCCTCAAGCGCACGCTTTCTAACCTGCTCTGCAGTTGATGCTGAGTTACCTTTTTCAAGAGCTGCCAATGCTGCTGGATTTACTGTGTTTAAACCATTTGCATCTTTAACGTAGAAAGTTTTAACGCCATCTTTAACAAATCTTTGCATGGTTGGCGAAACTTTATAACGTGGTCCAAGATTCTTATTTAATGTCTCTGAGACATGCAATGCCACCCCTGGTCCAACTAGACCAAGTAATTCAAGTGAAGACATTGGGAAGCCAAGTGGGGCCATAGCTGCATCAGCTACCTCATATGGGGTGCCCTCATCTATTGCATCGGTGACCTCGCCCATAAATCTAGTTAGTAAGCGATTAACTACAAATGCTGGTGCATCCTTCACGATCACCATGGTCTTCTTCAACTCTTTACCAACATTAATTGCGGTGGCAGTTGTGGCATCATCAGTTTTAGTAGTTCGTGCCACCTCAAGCAGAGGCATTACCGCAACTGGATTAAAGAAGTGAAACCCAACAACTCGCTCTGGATTTTTCAATCCTTCACTCATTGCTTCAACTGAAAGTGAGGAGGTATTGGTTGCCAACACACACTCAGGGGTGATGATCGCCTCAAGCTCCTTAAATAGCTTTTGCTTTAAAGCCAACTCTTCAAAGATTGCTTCTATAATAAAATCACAGTTAGCAAACACTTTCTTATCTACTGAGCCGGAGATATTAGAAAGCAATCGAGTTGCAGCCTCACTGCCTAGTCGCTTCTTATCAACTAATTTTTGAATTTCAGATTTAATCCAAGTTAGGCCTTTATCAACCCGCTCTTGATCAATATCGGTAATAACTACTGGAACCTTTAAGTTTCTCAGCATTAACAGTGCAAGTTGAGAGGCCATCAAACCGGCGCCAACTACTCCAACCTTGGTGACTTTACGAGCTAAAGCAGGTTTAGGTGCTCCTTCAACTTTCTTACGTTTTTTCTGAATCAAATTAAATGAGTACAAAGATGCACGCAATGAATCACTCATTACTAAATCAGCCAACACCTTAGTTTCAGCTGCAAAACCATCCCTAACTGAATTGCTTTGCGCCGCTTTTATAAGATCCAGGGCAGCTAGAGGAGATGGAATTTGAGCCCCACTATATTTCTTAGCAACCGCAGCTTTTCCAGTTGCAATAGCTTTTTCAAATCCAGCAGAATCTTTACTGAAGTCTTTACGCTCAATCTTGTTTTTCCCACTTAATACATTTGCAGCAAACTTAACTGAGTTCTCCAGAAAATCAGATGGTTCAAAAACTGCATCAACAACACCGAGCGAGAGTGCATCCTTTGACTTCATCATCGTGTTGTTATTTAGAGCATTAACAATAATTACCTGAACTGCGTTCTCTGGCCCTACTAGTTTTGGTAATAGTGTTGCCCCGCCCCAGCCTGGGACTAATCCTAGGAAGCACTCAGGTAATCCAGTAAAGGCAGTTGATGCCAAGGTGCGATAGTGACAATTAAGACCAACCTCAAGTCCACCACCGAGTGCCAAACCATTTATAAATGCAAAGGTTGGCTTCTTGCTTTCATGAAGTTTAAGAAATACATCATGGCCCAGGTCGCCAATTGCAATTGCCTGTAATTTATCCTTTAAGAAACTCATAGCTGATAGATCAGCGCCAGCGGCAAAAATAAATGGTTTACCAGTAACAGCAATTGCCACTGCATCTGATTTCTGTGCTTCATCAATTGCATTAGATAGAGCGGCAAGAGATGCTGGTCCAAATGTATTTGGGCGATTGTGGTCTGCACCGTTGTCTAAGGTGATTAAAGCTAAATTACCGGTATGGCCAAATGGGGTAAGTGAAACCATTTGCACAACTGCATTTGTGACTACTTCATCAGGTGCTCCTGCTAAAACTTCAGCCATTATTTACTTCCTTTGAAATTTGGGTTCTCCCAGATAACGGTGCCGCCCATACCTAAACCAATACACATAGTTGTAATTCC
>KB912752.1 GCA_000383815.1 actinobacterium SCGC AAA027-J17 | reverse complement strand
AGTTTTATTACTATCTATCATTACTTTCATCGCCTGGTTCTTCACCGGTGCAGAGCTTGTTAAGTCAGTTACAGCGGCAGTGGCGGTTTTAGTTATTGCCTGCCCATGCGCATTAGGACTAGCAACACCTATTGCACTGATGGTGGCAACTGGTAAAGCGGCAAAATCTGGAATTGTTCTTAGATCCCCACGCTCTATTGAAAAGGCTGTTGGCATTACCGATGCTGGAAGTTCTGGATCAAGATTTTGGCAAACTTGGTTACTTTTCAGAAACTCGACAGATTTTGGTCAGGTTGATCCACAATTTGGCCTCGATATCTCATTTTTTGCCTTCAAACTTCCGATGTGGCAGGCATTAATTGGTTGGGGTATTTCAACAGTCGTATTGGCAATTATTGCCGCATCAGCTGTTCATTACATTTATGGTGGCATTAGACCGCAGGTCAGAGAAGAGCGCACAACTGTTGCAGCTCGAGTTCAGCTTTCAATCTTGCTTGGTCTATTAGTACTGCTTAAGGCAGTTGCTTATTGGTTTGATCGTTATGCATTGAGTTTAAAAGAGGGACGATTAATAACTGGTCTTACCTACAGCGATGTGAACGCATTATTGCCTGCCAAATCTATTTTGGCAGCAATTGCCGTTATCTGCTCACTTTTATTCTTTGCAAATATAGTTAGAAAATCTTGGCTGTTGCCAACTGCAGGTGTGGCTCTGATGGTAATTGCATCAGTATTAATTGCTGGCGTATATCCAGCAGCTATTCAGCAATTCCAAGTTAAGCCATCTGAATCAAGTAAAGAGGCGCCATTTATTCAACGCAATATTGATGCCACAAGAGCTGCATATGGCTTATCAGATGTTGTAGTTACAGATTATCAAGCAATTATCTCCACCTCAGCAGGCCAACTTGCAAATGATGCTGCCACGATTGCAAATATTCGATTGATGGATCCAAATGTGTTGTCTGCAACTTTCAGGCAGCTGCAGCAGATAAAGCCATATTATGCTTTTGCTGATTCATTAGATATTGATCGTTACAAGATTGATGGTAAAGAGCGAGATGTAGTTGTTGCAGTCCGTGAATTAAATATCGATGGAAATCCATCTCGAAACTGGATTAATGATCACTTGGTGTACACCCATGGTTTTGGAATGGTTGCGGCCTATGGAAATACTGTTGATGCCGATGGCAAGCCATCCTTTGTAATTGGAGATATTCCACCAACTAAAGGATTAGGTGAGTTTCAACCTCGAGTTTACTTTGGCGAAAATGTTCCTGATTACTCAATTATTGGTGGACCAGCAGCAAGTAATCCAGTTGAGCTTGATTACCCAGATGATAATTCACCAAATGGTCAGAAGAATTACACATACACCGGTGAAGGTGGTGTGCCAATGGGCTCACTATTTACTCGGTTGTTATTCGCGATTAAATACCAAGAGCAAAGAATTGTTCTATCAAATTTGATTAACTCTGAATCGAAAATATTATTCAACAGAAATCCACGAGAGCGAGTAGCTAAGGTTGCTCCTTGGCTGACCTTAGATGGCGATCCATATCCAGCGATTATTGATGGAAAAATTCTTTGGATTATCGATGGCTATACAACAAGTGCTGGGTATCCAAACTCAAGGGTTGTAAACCTTGCAAACACTGGGGATGCACTAACTAGTAGATCCAACGCAGTTTCATCCTTGGATGATCGAAATGTTAATTACATACGAAACTCAGTAAAGGCAACTGTTGATGCCTACGATGGCACCGTTTCTTTATACCAATGGGATGAGAAAGATCCAGTACTTGCTACTTGGAGCAAAGCATTTCCAGGAAGTGTGAAGCCAAGGAGTGAGATTTCACCTGATTTACTATCCCATATTAGATATCCAGAGGATATGTTCCGTGTGCAACGAGATATTCTCAGTGCTTATCATGTGACAACTGCAGATGCTTTCTATGGCGGACAAGATTTTTGGCGAGTACCGCTAGATCCATCAAGTTTTGGTGCAAACTCTGCAAACCAACCTCCTTACTACCTGACCATGCAAATTCCAGGACAAAGTAAGCCAACCTTCTCCCTTTACACACCATTTGTACCAAGAGGTGGTCGTGAGAACTTAACCGCCTTGGCAATTGTTAACGCTGACGCTGGTGATGATTATGGAAAGATCACTGTTCTACAACTACCACGTTCAACAAACGTGCCAGGTCCATCCCAGGTGGCATCCAACTTTGAGGCAAAACCTGAGGTTGCAACATCCCTTTCTTTGCTTCGCCAAGGTGGAGCGGATGTAGTACTTGGTAATTTGTTAACTCTTCCAGTTGGTAAGGGTTTGCTTTATGTACAGCCGGTTTATGTGCGAGCAACTGGTAACACAGCTGCCTATCCATTACTACAAAGAGTTTTAGTTTCCTTTGGAGATCAAATTGGATTTAGCGAAACCTTACAAGGTGCGTTAGATCAGGTATTTGGTGGCGATTCTGGAACGGATGCATCAAATAATCAGCCAAACACACCTGTTAACGAAGGTGCTGGAACTAGCCAAGCAATTAGATCAGCAATTGCTTCATTACAATCTGCGTTTTCAGATCTTGAAGCGGCACAAAAACGTTTAGATGGTGCTGCTGAAGATCGAGCAAGAGCTAGAGTTAAAGCAGCAATTGCAGCATTAATCTCTGCACAAAATAGATAATAAATTCATTTATTTGGGTTAAATGCCCATCTCCTCTAGGATTTATTCACCGACGCGGGGTGGAGCAGCTCGGTAGCTCGCTGGGCTCATAACCCAGAGGTCGTAGGTTCAAATCCTGCCCCCGCTACCAATCCTTACTTAATACGTAAGCTATTTAAGACCACAAATAAAGATGATAGCGACATTGCAGCCGCTGCATACATAGGCGATAAATTGCCACTGGCAGCAACTGGAATAAAGGCTACGTTATAGAAAAAAGCCCAACCTAAATTTGATTTGATTACCTTCACACTCTTTTTAGAGATTGCCAGTGCATCTAATACAGCAATTAATGAAGGCCTAATTAAGGTTATATCAGCAGCTGCAATTGCTGTTTCAGTACCCGATCCCATGGCAATACTCAGATCAGCCTTGGCAATTGCTGCTGCATCATTAATGCCATCACCAATCATTAACACCTTGCCTTTTTGCTGCAAATTTTCAACAAATGCTAATTTATCCTCAGGGGTTGCAGAGGCAAAGATGTGGTCAATTGGAATTCCAACTGCTGATCCCATTGATATTCCAGCAGTCTCGCTATCACCAGTTACAAGCCAAGTATTGATTCCTGAATTTTGCAATCTTTCAATCGCTTGCTTGCTCTCTGGCTTAATTAGATCACCAACTTCAAATACACCATAGGCCAACCCATCTATTGCCAGGATTGCAACTGAGTTAGCTCGTTGATTAGCAGCTTCAATTGCTTGAGTAAGTTTCGGTGCAAACTCAGTGGTAGCTCTTGCAATCGAGATGGCAGAGCCAATCAAAACCGCTTTTGAGGCAGAGGTTGCAGATGATGGGATTCGGGCTGCAACTCCAGCACCTGGCGTTTGTTCAAAATCAGACACATCTACCTTGGCAACACCTTGTTTTAGTAGTGATACTGAAATTGCTTTAGCAATTGGGTGTGAATCTAAACTTTCGATCGATATTGCATATGAAAGTAGTTGCGAGGTTGAAAGAGCTGTGCTCTCTGTAGAAAGTGGATTATTAATTAGAGTCATCTCAAGTAGCACCATCTGCCCAGTGGTAATTGTGCCTGTCTTATCAAATACAGCATCGGTAATGCCAACAGCCTTTTCAATAGAGCGTGGGGATCTAAGAACAATTCCAGATTTTGCCGCTTTACCAGTTGCCACCATCAGTGC
>KB912751.1 GCA_000383815.1 actinobacterium SCGC AAA027-J17 | reverse complement strand
GAATCGGTACTCGTGTGCCTAGAATCTACCCTCGTGAGTAACAGTAATTTGCTTTCAATAAAATCACTATCTGTTTCATTTGGTGGACTTAAGGCGTTATCAAATGTAAATCTTGATTTGAATGCAAATGAGGTGGTGGGATTAATTGGCCCTAATGGTGCCGGCAAAACAACTTTTTTTAATGCCTTATCTGGTTTAGCAGATGTTGAATCTGGAACACTTTCAATCAATGGTAAGTCCCGTAAATGGCCTAAGCCACATCAGTTAGTTAATTTAGGAATCTCGCGAACCTTGCAAGGTGTTGGTCTTTTTCCAGAGCTAAGCGTGCTGGAGAATGTGATGATTGGTGACACCAAGAGTTCAAGGAGTGGCTTAATCTCTGGCGCACTAGGTCTTAGCAAAAATGATGAGGTAAAACTGAAGCAGCGGGCGATGACAGCCCTAGAGCGGGTATACGCATCAGGTATTGCAGAACAAAGAGCGGATTCACTTCCTTATCCAGTTACTAAACGAGTTGCTATTGCTAGAGCATTAGTTTCAGAGCCAAAGATTTTGCTATTGGATGAACCAGCTGGTGGCCTTGGCGCTCAAGATATTGAGTGGATGAACTCACTTATTCATAATCTAGCCACGCAATGTTCAGTGATTTTAGTAGAGCACCATATGGATGTAGTTATGTCAGTTTGTGATCGACTCTATGTACTTAACTTTGGTGAGGTTATTTCATCTGGAGATGTTGAGAAGGTAAGGCGAGATCCTGCTGTAGTGGAAGCGTATTTGGGGGTGAACAATTGAGCCTGATCGTTGAAGGTTTAACAATTGATCATGGCGCAATCCGTGCAATAAACAATGTCTCCTTTAAAGTTCCACAAGGTCAATTAGCAGCTGTGATCGGTTCAAATGGCGCAGGAAAAACCACATTACTTAGAACATTGTCCGGCTTAAAGGAAGCATCCTCAGGTAGTGCTACTTGGAATGCTTCTCCAATACTTGGAAAGCGGGCAGAGGATTTAGCACGTTCTGGAATCATGCATGTATCTGATGGTAAATCTGTAATTGCCGAGTTGAGCGTAAAAGATAACTTAGCTTTAACTGGACTTTGGCGCAAAGATAAAAAAGATGTTAAAGCAGCCACCAATGAAGTAGTTGAGCTCTTTCCAATTTTAGGTCAACGTATGTCCCAATCAGCTGGATCACTTTCAGGGGGCGAGCGTCAGATGCTAGCCATTGGCAGAGCATTAATTGCCAGGCCAAAACTTTTACTACTAGATGAGCCCTCCCTTGGCTTGGCGCCATTAATTGTGGAACAAATCTTTCAAACAATTAAGTCATTTGTTAAGAGTATGAACTTAACCGTAGTTTTGGTTGAACAAAATGCCATGGGAGCATTAAAGATCGCAGATCAAGGAATAGTGTTAAATCTTGGCTCGGTTGTTTTAATTGATTCCGCAGAAAAACTACTAAACGATCCGGCAGTTCGCTCTGCCTATTTGGGGTTCTAAAAATGACACAATTTATTACCGCAGTTCTTACCTCATTATCCTCTGGTGCAATTTACGCCTTGATGGCGATTGCAATCGTTTTAGTATGGCGATCTACTCGAGTAATTAATTTTGCCCAAGCAGGGCAAGCAGTCTTAACTACTTACATTGGCTACACAGTTATTCAGCGCACTGGTTCATTCTGGATTGCGTTAGTGGTTGCGGTAGTAAGCGGTGCGGTAATTGGAGCTGTTATCGATAGATTCTTCATGCGTCCAATATTTAAGCGAGTTAAATCTGGACCAATTGTGATGATTGCACCAGTTGTGGCGACTCTGGGTTTACTTGGAATTATTCAAGCGATAATCGGATTTGTCTGGGGAATTACAAACCAATCAATTGAAGCGCCAGTATCAACTGGTGGTTATAAGATAATGGGAACGGTAATTGCCTTTAGTAGTTACAACCTACTTGTTTTAGTTTTTGTTGCTGGCGCGATGTTACTTCTTACCTTGTTGTTTCAACGAACAAATATTGGTTTAGCCCTTAGGGCCTCAGCATATTCACCTGAGATTGCAAAACTATCTGGTATCAAAGTGGATTCAGTCCGTACCTTAGGTTGGGCACTTGCCGGAGCATTTGGTGGATTAGCTGGAATGCTTTACATACCTGGTTACTTTTTATACCCAAATGCGATGGATCTATTACTAGTACTTGGTTTTATTGCCGCAGTTATTGGTGGCTTAGAGAGTTTGTTTGGCGCATTTGCCGGTGGCATGATTTTAGGTTTTGCAATTATCTTCTCCACTACATATATCAGCCCTAAGCTATTTTTTCCTACTGCATTTATAGTTTTAATCTTAGTTTTACTTGTTAAACCAGCTGGGCTCTTTGCACCGAAGAAGAATCGGGGTGCTTAAGTGAAAAAAGCTGGCAAGGTGCATAAACCAACCACGACAAGAAAGAGATTAGTTCTATTCATTTTATTTGGTTGGCTGTTGTTAATTTTAGGAGATCGAGTAGGTGATCTTGAGTTATATCAAGGTTCATTTGTTGCTACCTATGCATTAGCGATTACATCAATAGTTCTACTTACTGGTTTTAGCGGTCAGTTGTCATTAGGCCAGAGTGCATTAATGGCAGTAGGTGCTTATGCCGGAGCGCTCTCTATATTTAATGCCGGCTGGCATCCACTTGTTGGTTTGATTATGTCAGCGCTAGTAGCGGGAGTGTTTGGATTATTTTTAGGTTTGGTTGCAGCAAGATTAAGTGGTCCGTATCTTGCAGGTACCACACTTGCATTGGCAATTTCACTTCCTACTCTTGCCAATCAATTTCCAATTCTTGGAGCTGAAGAGGGAATTAGCTTTGATGTTGGCCCATCGCCGGCAAGATTTGGTGAAGATTTCTCACAGTACAAATGGTTCTTTTGGATCAGCGTACTTGCATCATTAATAATGGTCTTCTTTATTGTTAATTTACTCTCTTCAAGATATGGCAGAACCTTTAAAGCGGTAAGAGATAACCCAGTTGCCGCCCAACTTTCTGGAATTAATGTTGAACGATTAAAGGTAAGTGCATTTGCCATTAGCTCTGGCGTGGCCGGCTTGTCTGGGGGTTTNCTGGTAATGCTAATTAGCGGAGTCTCTCCAAGTGCTTTTCCGCTTAGTCTCTCGTTTTCTCTGCTGGGAGCAGCCGTTGTTACTGGCCTGTACAGCCTAAAAGGTGTCATTCTTGGCGGGTTGGTGCTGGTGGCTATACCAGAAATCGCCGATTCGTTAGTATCTCGTATTGGAGGTTCAGACAACTTAACCACGGTGCTGCCCGGATTTTTGGTGAGTGCGCTGCTGATTCTGGCAGTGGTATTTACCCCAAATGGTCCAGGTCACCTGCTTAAGAAGCACCACTAAGCAAAAAAAGTTTTACCAATTAAGTAAACCCTAGGGAAGGAAATAAATGATCAGAAACAAAAGTATGAAGCGAGCAACCCTTGCTTCAGCGATTGTGGCAACCAGCGCCATGGTGCTTAGCATCGTGCCCGCTCAAGCCAATTCGACAGGCGTAACAGCAACTTCGATTAAGTTGGGTGTTTCAACCCCGCTTACCGGATCAGCTGGACTTGTCTACGGCAAGGTGCCAGGAGCAATGCGAGCCTATTTCGACTACATCAATGCAAATGGTGGAGTAAATGGTCGCAAGATTTCACTAGTTATTCGTGATGACAAGTACCTGCCAACACTTGCAGCTACTCAAACCACAAACCTAATTTTAAAGGATAAAGTTTTCGCATTAGTTGGCGCACTTGGAACTGCAACACACTCCAAGGCTTACACAGCAGCCGCTCTTGGCAAAAATAATGTTCCTGATCTATTTATTAACACCGGCTTTAGTGGATTTACTAACAAGGCCAAATACCCAACCACATTTATGGTGCTTCCAACCTATGCAATGGAAGCAAAGGTGATGGCCAAGGTAATTAAGGATAATTTCCCAGGCCAAGCCACATTTATGATCGCTCAAGATGATGAGTTTGGTTCAGATGGTGTTGCTGGATTTACAACAGCTGGACATAAATTCTCAAGCACCCCAACTCTCTACCCACAGGGCACTATGACTGCAGCTAGAGCTGAAGGTGCTCTTACCGCTCTTGCAGCAGCTGCTCCAGGAAAACCAGTTCTGGTTTTGTTTGGAACAACTGATGTTACTGCCACAATTTTGAAGGCAGCAGAGAAGTTAGAGCTAACTAAGAAGTTCACATTCCTTGCAGGCTCAGTTGGAGCAGATGCAAATACATTGTTAGCTCTTGGTGTTAAGCCAACAACTATCGATGGCGTCGTCTCCGCTAGCTTCTTGCCAGATGCAAAGGATCTAACTGATCCATATGTTAAGCAATTCATTGATATCAACACCAAGTACAACAAGGGCGTAACCTTTGATAACTATGTACTTGCTGGAATGAACTCAGCGATGCTAACTGTGCAAGCACTTCGTGCTGCTGGTAAAAACCTAACTCGTGCCGGACTTATGTCTGCGATTGAAGCAAAGGGATCAAAATTTGCTAGCGCAGGCTTAGTGCCACTTGGTTGGTCAGCTACTAGCCGTGTTGGATATAACGGTTACTGGGTAAGCCAGTTAAACGCCAAGGGTGAAGGTAAGCCATACGGCGGCAAACTAGTTATCTATACAACTGATTCAGGTGCTGGAGCAGTTGAAATATCAAACTTCACTCGTCCAACAATGCCTAGGAATGGGATACCAACAAACTCATGAAAAATCTCAAACTAACTAAGGGGTTAATCACCCTTTCTTCTGCAGCACTTGTTGCAGCATTAACAGTTGCACTTCCTGCAACTGCTCAAGCTGCTGATACTTGTGTTAAGACAACCGTACTTTCAGGTACAAAGTCAGTATCTGTTGAAAAGTGCAATGGCACAGATGGAAATAATTCCAAGTATGAAATCATGATGCCAGCAAAGTTCAATGGCACATTGATGGTTTACTCACATGGAATTCGTTACAACGTTAACCTGCCAGCAATCCCAGTGGTTGCTCCAAAGGGTTCACTAGTTGATTACGCACCAGAGGTTGCTCCTTCAACAGAGGTAGCAGCAGCTCTTCTAGCGCAAGGTTTTGCGTTAGCTGGCTCAGGTGTGCAAACCCAAGGATGGAACCTTACAGAGGGTGTTGATGCAGCACTTCAGGTACTAACCATTGCTCGCGATAAATACGCAAAGATCAGCAGAGTTGTAACCTGGGGTAATTCACTTGGTGGAATAACCTCACAAGCACTAGCTGAACAATATTCAGGAGCTGTTGATGCAGCACTTCCTATGTGCATGGCAGATTCAGCACAAGCTGAGATCACAATGGCTGGAGATTTCCTATGGGGAATGAAGACATTGTTTAACCCAGCAATTAAGGGAACTAATTACTCAGCAGGTCAAGCAGGTTATGTTGAAATGCTTACCGATTTAGGTACAGTGTTAACAACACTGCAATCATTACAAGCAGCGATTGCAGCTAATCCAACAGCTCCAGCATGGCCAGCAACCTCAACTGCACCGGCTGCGCTAAAAGCGCTACCAGTACGAAGCGTTGTCTTGCTACTTGGTCTAATGGCAGGAGTACCAACACAGTCTCCAACTTATGATGCTTCATCAGGTCCTGCTGGTGCATCTGAGACCACATTTGGTTTGGTGCTTAGCCCAGCACTTGCTGTTCTAGAAAATGGAGCAGAGGCTGCGATCCTTGCAGTTATTGCTAATTACGACATGGAGGTTCGTTACGGTGGAGTTGTATTTGATAACTCAACCACCAATTATGTATCTCGGGTCAGCGAAGAGTTGGATCAATACGCTGCAGCCTTAACAGGTCGCAATAGCGCGCTAGCAGTTCTTGGCTACCTAGGATTAATGCCTCGCGTGAAGGCTAATCCTGAAGCGGTAGCAAAGATGAATAGCGTCTACCAACTACAAGGAAAGATTGATGTTCCAACTATCACAATC
>KB912750.1 GCA_000383815.1 actinobacterium SCGC AAA027-J17 | reverse complement strand
ATTTTATGAATCACCATGGACAAAACAGCACTTTCACAAGGTTTAGTACATGCATCGCATCGATACGGGTATGCCATCGGCATTCGATAAACCTCTGGAGCAAAGGGCCCAAATCCATCCTTGTATGGCATGTTCTTAGCTGTCATTGCCATAGTTAAATTAGTTCTTCCGTGGTAACCATGCTCAAAAACAACAACTGCAGATCGCTTGGTGAATTTGCGGGCAATCTTTACCGCATTTTCAATCGCTTCTGCACCTGAGTTAAAGAGAGCTGATTTCTTTTTATGAGTACCAGGGGTTAATCGATTTAATGCTTCACAAACTTCAACATAACCGGTGTAGGGAACCACCATGAAACAGGTATGGCTAAATGCATCGATCTGAGTTTTTACTCGATCTGCCACTCTATTTTGTGAGTGACCAACATTTAATACTGCAATTCCGGCACCCAAATCTAAAATTGAGTTACCATCAACATCAACAATAATTGCACCCTGTGCGTGATCGATAAATACTGGAAAAGCTGTACCGAGTGAGGCAGAGACCGCCTCACCTCTTCGTTTGATTAACTCAGCAGATTTAGGTCCTGGAATAGCAGTTACTAGATTTCGCTTTTGTATTACCTGCTTTTTAGCCTCTGAGTACATGCCTAAATACTATCGGAGGAGGCTCAAACTTGGCACAGTTAAGATACTCACATGCGTGATGTGGTGGTTTTAGGTTCAACTGGATCTATTGGGGTGCAGGCGCTGGAGATTGTGGCAGCCAACCCAAATAAGTTTCGCCTTGTTGGCTTAAGTGGTGGACGAAAAAACCCACAATTGTTAATGCAGCAAGCAAAGAAATTTAATGTGCCAATTGTTGGTTCAATGGCAGCCGCACCTGAAACAGCCGGGGTACAGGTAATAGATGGTGATAATTCATCAGTTGAGATTGCAGCTTTGCCATGTGACATTGTTTTAAATGGCATCACTGGCTCAATTGGATTAGGACCAACCCTTTCCGCTTTGGGCGTGGGCAACAAGGTAGCGCTAGCAAATAAAGAGTCCTTAGTTGCAGGTGGTGAGTTAGTAATGAAGTATGGCGCGGATCAGATCATCCCAGTTGATTCAGAGCACTCAGCAATTTATCAAGCATTACTTGCTGGCAAGAAAAGTGATGTTAAGAAGTTGATATTAACTGCAAGTGGCGGGCCATTTAGAGAACGAAGTGATCTTTCTGATGTAACTGTGGCAGATGCTTTAAATCATCCAACCTGGTCAATGGGGGAGGTAGTCACAATAAACTCTGCTACCTTGCTAAACAAGGGACTTGAGATTATCGAAGCACATTACTTATTTGATCTACCTTATGAAAATATTGAAGCGGTAATACATCCACAATCGGTTGTTCACTCACTAGTTGAGTTCATAGATGGCTCCACCATCGCTCAAGCATCACCGCCAAATATGAAAGGACCTATTGCCTACGCACTTTCATATCCAGATCGGATTAGTAAGGCAACTACAGCCATTGATTGGAGCAAATCCCATACCTGGCAGTTTTTGCCAATAGATAATGAAAAGTATCCAGCGATTGAGTTAGCAAAAAGATGTGGTCAATTGGGTTCAGGATTACCGGCTGTATACAACGCAGCAAATGAGGTGGCGGTCGCAGCATTCTTAGCTGGTCAGATTAAATTCACAGCGATCATTGATATTGTGGAGGCGGTTGTTCAATCATTTGGCAGTAACACTCCAACTACAATTAGAGATGTCTCCGATGTCAGTGGAGTAGAGCAAAGTGCGCGTAGTAAAGCTGGTGAGTTAATTAAGGAGATCTCTTAAATGATGATCGTAGGTATTTTGGCATTTGCCGTTGCACTGTTGCTATCGGTAATGATTCATGAAGCTGGGCATTATCTAACTGCGAAGAAATTTGGCATGAAGGTAACGGAGTTTTTCTTAGGTTTTGGTCAAAAGATCTGGTCATTTACTAGAGGTGAGACTGAGTTTGGTTTAAAGGCAATTCCAGCAGGTGGTTACTGCAAAATAGTAGGTATGACTCCACGGGAGGAGTTATCACCAGCCGATGCTGATCGGGCATTTATTAAAGCCACTGTTGGCCAAAGATTAATTGTGTTAGGGGCTGGCTCATTTCTGCACTTTGTTTTAGGTTTCGTTCTTCTTATCATTTTGTTCTCATCAGTGGGAATTACATCCCTTACCAATAAGGTAGAGCGAGTTAGTGAGTGCATTCCACAAACATCAACTGAGGTCTGCTCACCACAATCTGTACCATCACCAGCAAAAGTTGTTGGGGTAAAGGCTGGGGATAAAATTGTTAAGGTAAATGGGCTTTCATATGATGAATGGTCTGAGGTAGTAACTGTTATTAGATCATCAGCTGGTAAGCAATTAGATATCACTATCGATCGAAATGGTACTTTAATTGATCTTTTGATTACCCCTGCTAGTCGATTATTAGATGGTCAAACAATTGGCGTAATTGGTGTAGTAAATGAGATCGGCACAATCACCTACGGTCCGATTACTGCAGTTACCAAGGCCGCAATATTTACCGGTGAAATTTTGCAAAACAGTGTGACAGCACTTATCTCACTGCCAAGTAAGATTCCTGATTTAATTAATCAAACCTTTGGCAATCAGGAGCGAGATCCAGAAGGGTTAGTTGGCGTGGTTGGCGTGGCTCGGGTAAGTGGTGAGACAGCTGAAACTAAAGCGTTAACAACTAGAGAGAAGATCGCCACCTTTATTTTGATTATTGCATCTTTGAATATCTTTGTTGGCATGTTTAATTTACTTCCGCTTTTGCCATTAGATGGCGGACATATGGCGGTAGCAATTGCTGATGGGGTAAGAAATACTCGGGCAAAGGCAAAGGGCTTGGCAAAGCCGGCACCATTTGATGTCGAACGGCTCACACCAATCACCATGGTGGTCTTTGTAGTGATGGCTTCTTTATCACTTCTACTGCTTACCGCAGACATACTCAACCCAATTCGGCTTAATTTCTAGGTAAGGTTTGGTTATGGTAAATCTTGGAATTCCATCGGCACCACCTCCAACACTTGCACCTCGTCGAAAGAGTAGGCAGTTAAAGGTTGGTTCTGTTTTAGTTGGTGGGGATGCGCCAGTGTCGGTGCAATCGATGTGTACAACACTTACCTCAGATGTGAATTCAACCTTGCAACAGATTGCAGAGCTAACCGCATCTGGTTGTCAGATTGTTCGTGTTGCAGTGCCATCCCAAGATGATGCTGACGCACTTGCCCAGATTGCTAAGAAATCACAGATTCCAGTAATTGCTGATATTCACTTTCAGCCTAAGTATATTTTTGCAGCCATTGATGCTGGTTGTGCTGCGGTGAGAGTAAATCCAGGAAATATTAAACAATTTGATGACAAGGTTAAAGAGGTGGCAAAGGCTGCTGGAGATGCTGGTATTCCAATTCGAATTGGTGTTAACGCTGGCTCTCTTGATCCAAGATTATTAGCAAAGTATGGCAAGGCAACACCGGAGGCATTAGCTGAGTCGGCACTCTGGGAAGCCTCCCTATTTGAAGAGCATGGTTTTAGTGATATCAAAATCTCAGTTAAACACCATGATCCAGTAACAATGGTTAAGGCTTATCGCATATTGGCAGCAAAATGTGATTATCCATTACATCTTGGCGTTACTGAGGCTGGTCCACTTTTCCAAGGCACAATTAAATCTGCTACCGCTTTTGGCATATTACTTGCTGAAGGAATTGGCGACACTATTCGTGTTTCACTATCTGCTCCACCAGTGGAGGAGGTAAAGGTTGGTATTGCAATTTTAGAATCCCTTAATTTACGCCAACGAAAGTTAGAGATTGTCTCCTGTCCTTCATGTGGCAGAGCCCAAGTAGATGTTTACTCTTTGGCAGAAAAAGTTCAAGCAGGATTACAAGGAATGACAGTGCCACTTCGAGTTGCAGTTATGGGTTGTGTTGTTAATGGACCAGGAGAAGCACGAGAGGCAGATCTTGGTGTGGCCTCTGGTAATGGTAAGGGTCAGATATTTGTAAAGGGTGAGGTAATTAAAACTGTGCCAGAGGCACAGATAGTTGAGACCTTAATTGAAGAGGCGATGCGTCTTGCTGAAGAAATGGAGGCGGCTGGCGTGGCATCAGGTGAGCCAACAGTTGCAGTTCAGTAGATAGGCTTTACCTATGTTAAAGATGTCCACCTTATTGTTGCGCACATTGCGTGATGATCCAGCAGATGCTGAGGTGGCATCTCACCGATTATTAGTCAGAGCAGGATTTGTAAGACGAGTAGCAGCTGGTATCTACTCATGGTTGCCTCTTGGTTATCGCACATATCGCAAGATTGAAAATGTTGTAAGGCAAGAGATGGATAAGGCTGGATTTCAAGAGGTTCACTTTCCAGCACTTTTGCCAAAGGATCCTTATGAACAAACAAATCGTTGGGCTGAGTACGGCCCTGATTTATTTAGATTGCAAGATAGAAAAGGTAATGATTATTTACTAGGGCCAACTCATGAAGAGATGTTTACCTTGATGGTCAAGGGTGAGTTTTCCTCATATAAAGATCTACCGCTTTCTATTTACCAAATTCAAACTAAGTACCGGGATGAACCACGTCCAAGAAGTGGAATCATTAGAGGTCGAGAGTTTGTGATGAAGGATTCATATAGCTTTGATGTTGATGATGCTGGCCTTGAGATTTCATACAATAAACATCGCCAGGCTTATATAAATACCTTTGATCGCTTAGGACTTAAGTACAACATTGTTTCGGCGATGAGTGGTGCAATGGGCGGATCAAAATCTGAGGAGTTCTTGGCGCCATGTCCTACAGGTGAGGACACATATGTTTTATGTAATGGCTGTGGTTATGCCGCAAATGTAGAGGCGATGGTTACCAAGGTTGCGCCATATAAGGGTCAAAAAGTAGGGGCAATTGAAGTTTTAGATACACCAAATACGCCAACTATTGATTCATTAGTTCAAGTTTTTAATAGTAAGTATGGTGCAAATATCAGCGCTGTTGATACCTTAAAAAATGTTTTACTGATGGCTGATGAAAAACCAATAGCGGTTTTAGTTCCTGGAGATCGTGAGGTTGATTTAAAGAGATTAGAGGCAAATCTAGTTGGCGTTAAGGATTTACGTTTATTTGAAGATGCCGACTTTGCAAAGTATCCAAAACTTGTTAAAGGTTATGTTGGGCCACAAGATGCGAAAGCCTTTGGAATTACCTTATACGCCGACCCAAGAGTTAATGAGGGGTCTCATTGGGTAACAGGTGCTAATCAAAAAGATAAGCACGCACGGTTCGTAACATGTGGGCGTGATTTTAAGGTTGATCAATATGTTGAATCAGCTGAAGTAAGAGCAGGAGATGGTTGTCCAAAGTGTGATAAACCAGTTGTAATTGATCGAGCCATTGAGATTGGCCATATATTTCAATTGGGAAGAAAGTATGCCCAATCACTTGGGCTGACAGTTTTAGATAAAGAGGGAAAACCTGTTGTAGTAACAATGGGCTCTTATGGAATTGGAGTATCTAGAGCAGTTGCGGCAATTGCTGAACAAACCCATGATGAGATTGGCTTAAATTGGCCAGCAGAGGTAGCACCTGCTGATGTTCATATTGTGGCAACTGGTAAAGAGGATCAACCATTTGATGTGGCAGAACAAATAGCAAAAGATTTAGAGGCAAAAGGACTTGAAGTTCTCCTAGATGATCGCCGAGAGGCATCTGCTGGAGTTAAGTTTAAGGATGCTGAATTAATAGGAATTCAAAAGATAATCATTGTTGGTAAAGCATTAGCAGATGGCAAGGTTGAGGTGCGAGATCGCAAATCTGGCGATAAGCAAGAGGTTGCCCTGGCTGATGTTGTTAAAATATTAGTTAAGTAATTTATGAGTATTGAGATCGCAATATTTTTGGCGATCGCATCAGGTTTTGCTGGCTTTGTTGATGCAATGGCAGGTGGCGGGGGATTAATTCAACTCCCTGCACTATTAGTGGGATTACCTAATAAAGAGGTGCCATTAATTCTTGGAACTAATAAGGTGCCATCAATATTTGGCACTATGGCAGCTGCTCGAAACTACTTTAAAAAGATTAAGCCAGATATTCCACTGACCTTAACCATGATGGGGCCAGCATTTGCCGGCTCAGTAGCTGGCGCAGCATTTGCAGCTTATGTTCCTAAGGATTTCTTTAAGCCATTTCTTGTTTTTTTGCTAATCCTGGTTGCAATCTATACCTGGCGCAAACCTGAGTTGGGAATGGATGAGAATTTAAAGTACACCCACAAAAAGCGGTTAGTAATTGTGGCCCTAATTGGATTAATGATCGGCTTCTACGATGGCATATTTGGTCCAGGTACTGGCACATTTCTAGTCTTCTTTTTAGTATCAACTATTGGCTATGCCTTTTTGAAAGCATCAGCGACTGCAAAATTAGTTAATATCTCAACTAATGCCGGCGCAATTTTGAGTTTTCAACTAACTGGCCATATCTGGTGGCAATTAGGTTTACTTCTAGCTTTTGCCAATGTGACAGGTGCGATTATTGGCTCGCGCCTTGCAATTAAGGGTGGCTCACCATTGGTGCGTAAAGTATTTCTAGCAGTTGTATTTTTACTTATCGCCCGCGTTGCCTGGGACACTTTTATAAGTTAAACTTAGATTCACAACTTAATATCGAAGAAGGAAAAATGGGAAAAAAAGAAGAGATTTCAGCGGCGATTACTCCCGCACTATCTGACCTCGGTTTCTACCTTGAGGATATAACAATTACTTCAGCTGGCCGGCGCAGCATGCTTACCGTAATTGTTGATGGTGATACACATTTATCTCTTGATCAAGTAACTGTTGCTACCAAAGCGATAAGTGAGATTGTCGAAAACATTCAAAGTTTAGGGCAAGCCCCTTTTACCTTAGAGGTTACCTCCCCAGGTTTAGATCGCCCGCTAACAAAGCCTAGGCATTGGCGAAAAAATATTGATCGTTTAGTAAAGATAGTTTTATTAGATGGCAAAGAGATTAAGGGCAGAGTTAAGGATGCTACTGAAATATCGGCCACAGTAGATGAGCAGGTAGTAAAGTTTTCAGATATTAAGCGCGCAACACTTGAGATTGAGTTTAAGCAGGTGGGCAAGTGAGTGTTGATATTGAAGCGCTTAAAACTTTAGCCCAAGAAAAGAAATTACCACTTGAGCGATTAATCAATGCAATTGAAAATGAGGTCGCTAAAGCTTATGCCGAACTACCAGTTGCTAAACCACATG
>KB912749.1 GCA_000383815.1 actinobacterium SCGC AAA027-J17 | reverse complement strand
GTTAAAAAAATCGCTTCAATATCATCCATGCGATCTTTTAGATATGAAAAATCAGGAAGGATTAAATCAATTCCTGGTTGATTCTCCCCTGGAAATAAAACACCACAGTCAACAATTAGTAACCGTCCCTCATACTCAAAGACGGTCATATTGCGACCTATTTCACCCAGACCACCTAAGGCAACAATTCGCAAAGTTTTCTTTGCTAATTTGGCAGGGTAAGGCAGGCCAGGATGGGGATGATTCATTTATTTACTTTAATTTAACGCCGCCGGCTTGCAGATCAACTTTCAGTTGCGCAATTTGCGCATCAGTTGCATCCACAAGTGGCAATCTTGTAAAACCGCCAGGTAATCCCATTAAATTCAAAGCAGCTTTTGTCAGAATGGCACCTTGTGTGCGGAAGGTTCCAGTAAATACTGGCAGCAATTTCTGGTGAACCTCTAGCGCTTTACTTGAATTTCCAGAAAACCAAGAATCCAACATAACTCTAAGATCTGCACCGACTGTATGGCCACAAACTGAGACAAAGCCAACAGCGCCAACAGAAAGTAATGGCAGATTTAAAATATCATCACCTGAATAAACTGGAATTGCAGATCTTTTTATAACCCATGAGGTAGCCGCTGGATTACCTTTAGCATCTTTAAGCGCGACAATATTTTTATGTTCAGCAAGTTTTACTATGGTGTCTGATTCAATCTCTACACCCGTTCGCCCTGGAATGTCATACATCATCACAGGTAAATCAGTGGCATCTGCCATCGCTGTAAAGTGCGCTTGTATTCCTGCTTGTGGAGGTTTGTTGTAATAAGGAGTAACTACCAATAAACCATCAGCGCCAGCTTTGGCAGCACGTTGAGCTTGTTCAACTGAGTGTGATGTTTCATTATTACCAGCACCAGCAACAATCTTGATCTTATCCCCTACAACCTTACGCACTACCTTAACAATTTGGTCTTTTTCATCATCAGAGGTTGTTGGCGCTTCACCTGTGGTGCCATTTAAAACTATTCCATCATGACCAGTTGAAACTAGATGAGCTGCAATTTTTTCAACACCTGCCCAATCAATCTCACTAGATTTAGTGAAGGGTGTAACCATGGCGGTCAGCAACCGACCAAATGGTGGTGTTATTTGCATGGGTTAAGGCTACCGCTTAATTAAGGGGCTATGCGGCCAGATTTTTGAAAAGCTCCGTAGGTGATCGGCATTAACTTGGCGAAATGCTCTTCCATCTTCTCAGCTACCATCTCAATCTCCCGCTGCGGATAAGAAGGAAAGTGTGAGCCTTCCCGAGCAGTTCTTAATGAAAGAAAGTTCATTAATGCTCTGGCATTCATAGTTACATACATAGATGAGTACAAAGTTACCGGTAAAACTGCTCTAGCAACCTCGCGGGCAACCCCAGCTACTAACATTTTTTGGTAGTTCGCATAAGCTAAGTTGCAAGTTTCTTTTATCGCAGCAACTGTTATATCAAATTGCTCTGCAGTTCCATCTACAAATGTATAGGCACCAGCTTTACCAATCTGAACCAATTTACGATCTTTACTTGGAATATAAAAAACAGGTTTCAACTCACGATAACGCCCACTCTCTTCGTTGTATGAAGCAATTCGGTGGCGCATAAACTCTCTAAAAACAAAGATTGGAGCAGAGACAAAAAATGTCATTGAAGTGTGCTCAAATGGTGAGCCATGTCGCTCCCGTGCTAAATAATTAATCAACCCTTCAGACTTTGTCGCATCAGCACCAACATCTTCTAGCGATTTATCTCCAGCGGTTGAAACTCTGGCAGCCCAAATCACATCAGCATCACTAGCGCTTGATTTAACAAGCTCTACCGACATATCGTCTCTAAATTTGATCTCATCGCTCATGGTTGCGACCCTATCTTTGGTGATTGCTGATCGGCTGGATTAAAGTGTCGGCGTGTCAGTGAATCCAAAGAAGAATCAGGTAGATCGAACCGCATTTAGCGTTGCATTTACCGTGGGACTTTATGGCGCGGCCTTTGGAGCAGCTGGGGTAACGGCAGGTTTTTCAATCCTGCAGACCTGCTTGCTTTCAATCCTACTTTTTTCAGGCGCATCGCAATTTGCCGTAGTTGGAATCATGGGTGCTGGCGGGGCAGCTATAAGCGCAATTGCAACTGCGACCTTGCTCGGGTTTAGAAACACTCTTTACGGTCTGCAAATGGCACCCATCTTAAAAGTGAAAGGCATTAAGCGAGTTCTTGCTGCCCAAATAACTATTGATGAATCAACAGCGGTGGCAACCTTGCAAGATAATGATGAAGATCGTAAAAGAGGATTTTACTTAACCGGCATCGGTGTATATGTCTTCTGGAATTTATTTACATTTCTTGGTGCATTGGGTGCTAGCGCAATTGGTGACCCTTCGGTATGGGGGTTAGATGCCGCAGTGCCTGCCGCTTTCTTAGGATTAATTTGGCCGAGGATCAAAAACAAAGTTCAATTCCTCGTTTCAGGAATTGCTATTGCCTGGGCTCTGCTACTAACGCCAGTAACTCCAGCAGGAATTCCAATTATTACGACCGTTGTTCTGGCAATCATATTTGGGGCAAAAAAATGAGTGCTATCTGGATTGCAGTTCTTGGAGCAAGTTTGACCGCATTTTTAAACAAATACATTGGGCATAGTGTTCCTGAAAAATGGTTGAATCGACCAGTTTTTGTCAGGATTAATGCACTAGTACCAATTGTTTTACTTAGCGCATTAGTTGGAGTACAAACATTCACCGATGAAAAAGAGATAGTGATTGATCAGCGTGCGGCAGGAGTTTTTGTGGCCTTAGTTGCCCTGAAGTTCAAAGCACCATTTCCACTAGTTGTTATCTCCGCCGCGATCACATCTGCTGCTGTTTATAACTGGTTTTAAAGAACTTTTAGCGCCTCTAACTTCTCTTTCAAAGCAGCATCTGATGGCTCAGTCAGGTGAGTGCCATCTGCAAACAAAATTACTGGGATTGATCTCATGCCACCATTAATCTCAATAACCTTATCTGAGGCAGAAGCATCAGCTTCCACGTCGATGTAGTTGTATTTAACGTTATTAGCATCTAAAAACTTTTTAGACCGGCGGCAATCGCCACACCACTCAGCTCCATACATAGTTATCTCACTCATTACATACCTCCCATATAATTTTCCAAACCTACTGTTAGACCTGGATTTTTTGCAACATTTCTAATGCCAATTAGAACTCCTGGCATAAACCCTGCCCGATTTATTGAGTCATGGCGAATTGTTAATGTCTCCCCTAAATCTCCAAAAATAACCTCCTGGTGGGCAACATAACCATGAGATCTAATTGAATGCACTGGAACATCTCCCACTTTCCCACCACGAGCTCCTGCTATTTCAGATTTGGTGCTATCTGGCATGGCCGGTTTCTTACTTTGCTTTCGAGCTGCAGTAATCATCTCCGCGGTTCTAATTGCAGTGCCAGAGGGTGCGTCCACTTTATGGGCATGGTGCATCTCCACAATCTCAACACTTTCAAAGTATTTAGCTGCTGTCTGGGAGAACTGCATCATCAAGACTGCTCCTAAACCAAAGTTTGGCGCAATTAAGGCACCTACTTTTGGATGCTTACTGAGCATCGATTTCAGCAAATTCAATTTACTCTCATCAAAACCAGTGGTACCTACTACAACATGAATCCCATTTTGTATTGCAAACTCTAAATTTTTCATCACAGAATCTGGAGTTGTAAAGTCAACAACAATTTCAGTTCCGCTTGAAACCAGTTGGTCTAGAGAATCACCTAGATCAAGTGCGGCAGATAATGTTAAATCACTGGCAGCATTAATTGCTGCGACAGCTTCGGCACCCATTCTTCCCTTAGCACCAAGAACTGCAACCTTCATTTGATTAGCCTCTCAAATTTACTAGTGGATCTGAACGGGCCCACTACTGCAAGGGTAGGAGATGCCGGCAGGATTTGGCGGGCAATTTCCTTGATTTGTTCAGGTGTTACCTCAGATATTTCTCGCAGTATTTCATCAAAGCTGAGCACTTGCCCATAAACCAACTCACTCTTACCGATACGCGTCATTCGAGAGCCGGTGTCCTCTTGGCTTAGAACGAGCGATCCAGATACCGCCCCTTTGGCGCGAGAGATTTCTTCACTAGTTAATCCATTCTGGGCAACATCTTGCAAAATTGCTTGAATGATACTTATTGCTTCCTCCGCCTTATCTGGCTTACATCCAACATAGAATGACAAAACTCCACTACCAGCAAACTGTTGATTGTATGCATAGGTTGAGTAAGCCAAACCACGCTTTTCTCTAATCTCTTGAAACAATCTTGATGACATACCGCCACCTAAAGCAGATGAAAGGATGCTTAGTGCAAACCGTTTCTTATCATCTCTGGCAACACTTGGAATCCCATAAACAATATGAGCTTGTTCAGTTTTTCGATCTAATAAGGTGACTTGTCCTTTTCCTGCAACCTTTACATTACTTGATGTTCTGACCTGATAACTCTCTTTAGATTGATCTAAAAAGTTATCTTTACTTAATGCATCTTCAACTAATCGAACTACATTTTTATGCTTTATATTGCCAGCTACAGCCACGACTAAATCTTGGGGGCGATACCGCTTTTTGTAGTAGTTAAAAACCGTGTTTTGGCTCATTGATTTAATTGACTCAACTGTTCCTAATATCGGTCGACCTAGTGGAGTATCTCCATAATACTTTTCAAGAAATAGATCATGAATCAAATCACTTGGATCATCATCGCGCATTGCAATTTCTTCTAAAACAACCTTGCGCTCAGCATCTACATCCTCCTGCTTCACGACAGATGAGGTGATTAAATCACTTATAACATCTACGGCTAGAGGCAGATCTTTATCAATTACTCTGGCATAAAAACAGGTGTACTCCTTAGAGGTAAAAGCATTAGTTTCACCGCCCACAGCTTCAATTGCAGATGAGATCTCTAGCGATGATCTTCGCTTGGTGCCCTTAAATAAAAGATGCTCTAGAAAATGTGAAGCTCCCGCGGTTGAAAGTGATTCATCGCGGGAGCCGACATTAACCCAAATACCAAAAGCTGCAGAGCGAACAGATCTTTCCTCTTCTGTGACTATTCGTAAGCCACTAGGTAAGACTGTTCTTGCCAAATTACTCGCTCTTAGCTTCCTCAGGAAGATTTGCTGGAACTAATGAGTACTTACCCTTAGGGTCAATCTCATTGATTACAACCTCAATCTTCTCTCCAACCTTCATTACCTCTTCAAGGTTTTCAATTCGCTTACCACCATGCATCTTGCGAATCTGTGAGATGTGTAGCAAGCCATCTTTACCAGGAGCAAGATTCACGAAAGCACCAAAGGTTGCCAGTTTTACAACTGAACCGTTGAACTTATCGCCAACTGATAACTGAACTGGATTAGCAATCGCATTGATCTGCGCCTTTGCAGCTTCAGCTGCTGATCCTTCAGTTGCTCCGATATAAATAGTTCCATCATCTTCGATGGTGATATCAGCACCAGTCTCATCTTGAATCTGGTTAATCATCTTGCCCTTAGGCCCAATAACTGCACCAATCATGTCGACTGGAACCTTGATTGAGATAATTCGTGGTGCTAGAAGTGACATTTCATCAGGGGATGAAATTGCTTGATTCATAACATCCAAAATTGCAAGTCTTGCTTCTTTTGCTTGCAAGAGTGCAGCAGATAAAACTGATGCAGGAATACCATCAAGTTTTGTATCTAACTGAAGTGCGGTAACAAACTCTTTTGTGCCAGCAACCTTAAAGTCCATATCGCCGAAAGCATCCTCTGCTCCCAAGATATCGGTTAGTGCTACATACTCAGTTTTACCATCAACATCATCTGAGATAAGTCCCATTGCAATACCAGCAACTGCTGCCTTGAGTGGCACACCTGCATTTAGCAATGACATTGTTGAAGCACAAACTGATCCCATAGATGTTGATCCATTTGATCCAAGTGCTTCTGATACCTGACGAATTGCATATGGAAACTCTTCGCGGGTTGGCAGAACTGGAACAAGAGCGCGTTCAGCTAGAGCACCATGTCCAATTTCGCGTCGCTTTGGAGATCCAACTCTTCCAGTTTCACCAACAGAATATGGTGGGAAGTTGTAGTTATGCATATAACGCTTGTGATCTTCTGGTGAGAGAGTATCTAATTGCTGTTCCATCTTAAGCATATTTAAAGTTGTAATACCCAGAATCTGAGTCTCACCACGTTCAAATATTGCCGATCCATGAACCCGTGGAATTACCTCAACCTCAGCAGTTAACGCACGGATATCGCGCAAACCACGTCCATCAATACGAATTTTATCTCGCAAAACACGTTGACGAACTAATTTCTTAGTTACTGATCTAAGGGCTGCTGAAATCTCTTTGGTGCGCTCTGGGAAATCAACAGTGATTTTCTCAGTTACAGCCTTATTGATTTCATCTAACTTAGTCTCACGCTCTTGCTTACCAGCAATTGTTAAAGCCTTAGCTAAATCATCTTTAGCTGCCTTCTCAATAACTGCGTAGATATCATCTTGATAATCAAGAAATACTGGAAACTCTCCAGTTGGCTTTGCTGCCAACTTTGCCAAAGCAAGTTGTGCCTCACACAGTGTGCGGATAAATGGCTTTGCTGCCTCAAGTCCTTGGCCAACAATCTCCTCGGTTGGCACTGTTGCGCCACCCTTTATCAAGTCAATTGTTTTCACAGTTGCTTCAGCTTCAACCATCATGATTGCAACATCACCATCTGAAATTCGGCCAGCAACTACCATGTCAAAGACAGCCTTATCCAAATCAGAGTGATTTGGGAAAGCAACCCATTGACCTTCGATTAGTGCAACTCGCACACCACCGATTGGGCCAGAAAATGGAAGTCCTGCTAATTGTGTTGACATAGATGCAGCATTAATCGCGATCACGTCATACATGTGATCTGGATTTAATGCCATTACTGTTACAACAATCTGAATCTCATTACGTAATCCATTAATAAAGGATGGGCGTAGTGGGCGATCGATTAATCGACAGGTAAGAATTGCATCCTCTGAAGGACGTCCTTCACGACGGAAAAATGACCCTGGAATCTTTCCAGCGGCATACATTCGCTCTTCCACATCAACAGTTAGTGGGAAGAAATCAAATTGATCCTTCGGTTTCTTTGATGCAGTAGTTGCAGATAGCAACATGCTGTCATCATCTAAATAAACAACGGCTGTTCCCGATGCTTGCCGAGCTAGTCGGCCAGTTTCAAAGCGGATCTCCCGCTTTCCAAATTTACCGTTGTCTATTTTTGCAACGGCTGATTGCACATCTTGACCCTCCATGGGTCATCTCCATTTCTCAACACTTTACTTCTAGAGAATGGATCTTCGATCGAAGTTCACGGAAAATCCTTTTCCGGAAACCACTACCGAGGACCAAAACTCTTAGCGATAAAGTTTTTTGCTGATTGTTATTTAACGGCGAAGATCGAGCTTTTCGATAATCGCTCTATAGCGCTCAATATCTGTCTTGGCGAGGTACTGCAAAATCCGGCGACGCTTACCGACCATCAATAACAAACCACGACGGTTGTGATGATCCTTTTTATTTGTCTGCAAATGTTGTGTTATCTCATCAATACGTTTTGAAAGAAGTGCTACCTGTGCTTCTGGGCTACCTGTGTCAGTTGCAGATGAGCCGTACTTACTTACGATTTCCTTTTTAACTTCTGGCGTTAATGCCATTTGTATTGCTCCTTCTGTCTGTCACGAGGGCCTCGGTGTTATTCACGAAGGCGCACCTTCTCGCTTTAGTAAAGCCAAGATTACCAGCGCGATAGCAGATACTTAAAATCGAGGGGAAATTGAGCGTTATTTACTGGTTAATTCTCGCGCTTGGTCGCAATCTTTTTTCATTTGCTCAAGCAATGCTGGTAAGCCATCAAATTTTAATGTATCACGTAATCTAAAACCAAACTCTACTGTTGCATCTTGGTCA
>KB912748.1 GCA_000383815.1 actinobacterium SCGC AAA027-J17 | reverse complement strand
GCCTTTAGAGTGCCAACTGCTGAACAGATCCCAATTATTGAATCTCCTCTTGCTCCTGCAGTGGTGATTGCAGGTGCTGGCTCTGGCAAAACTGAAACGATGAGCCAGCGTGTTTTATTCTTAGTAGCAAATTCAATTATTACTCCTAATCAATTATTAGGTTTAACCTTTACTAGAAAGGCAGCTGGTGAGTTGGCAAAGCGAGTTAAGCACCGGCTTCGTCAGTTGAAAAAGGCAGGTTTGTTACCAGATCACTTAGATGAGTCTGAATTAACTGTCTCTACCTATCACTCCTACGCTGGCAAAGTATTAGCAGATCATGCAATTCGAATCGGCATTGATGCTGATGCAGATCCAATTGGCGAGGCGGCAGCTTGGCAGATCGCCTTTGAGGAGGTAAGTAGATTTTCGGGCAATGATTTACCAATCAATGGCTCAACTGCATCTGTTGTGCAGGAGGTAATGGATTTATCAACTGGCCTAGCTGAAAATGATCGAAGCGCTGAGGAGATCATTGATTACACCCAAAAATTACTTTCCCAAATCTCACAATTTAGCGATCGCCAAACCGTACCTGTTGTCGAGTTTAAAGAGGAGCTAAAGCAGCGGCTTGCGATTTTGCCAATTGTGGCCGCCTTTGATCATCGGCGAAAAGAAAGTGGTTTATTAACCTTTAATGATCACATGTCTATTGCTGCCAGATTAGTTAGCCAAAGTAAGGCAAGCCATAGTGATGATATTGGTGAGATTGAGCGAGGTAAGTACAAGGTGGTACTACTAGATGAGTACCAAGATACTTCCTTTAATCAAATCAAATTCCTATCTAATCTTTATGGCAATAATCATCCAGTAACAGCAGTTGGTGACCCTAATCAGGCTATCTATGGCTGGCGCAGTGCTAGCTCTGAAACTCTAGATACCTTTTCACAATCATTTAATGGTAAAGCATTGCGATTTAATCTATTAACTACTTGGCGAAATGATCATGCGGTATTAGATCTTGCTAATGTTGTAATTGATCAGATTTCAACTGAGAAACAGATAGCAAAATTAACCGCTCGGCCTAATGCTAAAACAGGTGAGGTAATTTGTGCTGTATATGAAACTCAGGCTCAAGAGGGTTCAGAGATAGCTGCATATTTTGCTACAAAGTGGTTTGAAAAAGAGCGGGAGAATTTACCTGCTGATAAAAAATCAACCTTTGCAGTATTAGTTAGAAGTAGGTCTCAGATTGATTTGATTCAATCAGCCTTTAATGAATTAAATATTCCAACTGATGTAGTTGGTGTTGGTGGCTTGATTAATACACCAGAGGTGGCAGACATTATTGCCCTCCTTCGCACCCTGACGATGCCAGAGTCTGGCACTGCACTGATGAGGTTATTAACTGGTCCCCATTTAAATCTTGGAGCCAGAGATCTAATGGCGTTAGGTAGTTTTACAAAAGCATTTGCCAGAGATAATGATTTTTCAAGGGGTGCGCAGTTAAAGCAAGCACTTGAAGAGGATATTGAGGTAGTTGCAACAGCAGATGAGTTTGCTACCGGATCCATTATTGAATCATTAGAGCAATTACTAATACTCACCCCTGCTCAATTAAACAAGTATCAAAAAACTCCAGAATTTAGCGCAGAGGGATTAGCTAGATTAAGAAAATTCTCACTCTCACTTCGTTCACTGCGCCGTAATCTGAATGGCTCAATAACTGAGGCAATCATTGAAGCCTCTGAGTTTTTATCTTTAGATACTGAGGTTTTAGTAAGGGATGGCTGGCAAAATGGCCGAAGAAATATTGATCGCTTCTTAGATGAGGCGGCAAGGTTTCAGAAAAACGGCGGCAGCTTATTTAACTTCTTGCAATGGTTAAAGATCGCCCAAGATGCTGAAGGTGGCCTTAAGCCAGCTGAGGTTGACGTTAGAAGTGATGCGGTTCAGATATTAACCATCCATGCGGCAAAGGGTGCTGAATGGGATTATGTTGCAATACCAGGATTAGCTGAGAAAAACTTTCCAAATATTGGTAAAAAATCAGATAACTGGATTACAAATGCCGGCAGTATTCCAGTGAGTATGCGTGGTGATTATCAGCAACTACCTGCAATTAACTTTGATAACTTTTCAACAAATAAAAATTTAAAGGATGGAATAGAAAGCTTTAGCGATCAATGGAAATCTCGCAAGGCAATGGAGGAGATGCGCCTGGCATATGTGGCTATTACTCGAGCAAAGCAGGGATTAATTTGCACTACCTCTCACTTTAGAACTGGTGAAAATGCGGTAGCACCAAGTCGATTATTTCAATTATTTGCTAATGCGCTAGGAAGTATTCCAGGCGGTAAGGTAATTGCTGATGAACTGATTCCAGATGGCATTAATCCAATGAAGGAAAATCCAATTACCGCTTACTGGCCAAGCCAAAGTAAAGAGGTTACCAAACTACGTGAGGTAGCTTCAGTAGTTGAAGTTAGTGAGCCATTTACTAAAAATGAGGTTGAACAGATAATAAAAAGCTCAGCTGATGAGGAGAAGGTCAGTTTATTGACCGATCTGGGGATGATAATTAATGAGATTGGATCTAAAAGTAGTAAGCAAAATATTGTTTTACCAACTCGATTATCAGTATCAACGCTGCTCTATCTTGCAAATGATCCACAGGAATTAGCACTTAGATTAAGAAGACCAATGCCAAATCACATTGATAAATACGCAAGGCGTGGAACAGAGTTTCACCTATGGCTTGAAAATCACTTTAAGCACCCATCTTTGATCTCAATGGATGATTTATTTAATAATGATTTATCAAGTGATCTCATGCAGGATGCACCCCTAGATAAGTTACAAAATGCCTGGCTAGGCAGTGAATGGGCTAATCGAGAGCCCGTTGCTGTTGAGGTTGGATTTGAAACCATGATTGATACCACGCTAATTCGAGGAAGAATTGATGCGGTGTATCAAACAACTGCTGATCACTATGAGGTTGTGGATTGGAAAACTGGAAAGGTTAAATCAGGGCAGGATCTACAAACTGCTGCAATTCAACTTGCGATGTATCGACTGGCCTATTCAAAACTTAAGAGTGTGCCGATCGAAAATATCTCAGCGGCTTTTCATTATGTAATCGATAATGAAACGGTTAGACCAGCTGATATTTTGAATGAATCAGAGTTGATTGGCTTGGTCAGCAAAATTCCAATTCAGATCTGAATCTCTACCCCAATTGGGGTGTGATCTGATATTCCAGTGGCAGTTGATTTAATCGATTCAATACTTGAAGTACTTTTAATCTCACTTTTACGAAGCATGATGTAATCAAATTGAATCTTTGGCTTCCAACTTGGATATGTAGCTTGAGAGATTAATGATTTAAAACCACTCAATTTACTTGGTAAATTTGCTGGAAGATTTAAATCTCCAGTTAGCAAAGCTAATCCAGGGAGCTTTTTTAGATATGAAGAGAGCTTGTTCAATTGAAAAACATTTACGCCAGGCACAAAGGAGAGGTGAGTAGTTGCAATCGTGTATCCATTTTCAAGCTCAGCGATTAATGCAACTCTGGGCTCATCTTTGACGTAGATAAACCTAACTCCTTTGCCATTATCTTTAGGAATCAGTAGAGGCATTCCTATAATAGATCTTCCTAGTTTTTTAACGTAAAGCTTTTTAATGGGCCAATTAGTAGCAAGAGCAATTCCATAACTTGCCTTAGGGTTTTTATCTAGCGAGCTCTCAGTAATAATTGAATTTTTCAAATCTTTAACGCTGCGCCATTTCTCACCTGGTGTTCCAATCAAAGTTGGTAGGTATGCCCAATACTTAAGTTGCATGCTTTGGGCAACCAACTTGGTCTGATTTGTTAAATCAGATCTTGATTGAAAGTAATCCACCTCTTGCAGTGCTATAAAATTAGGTTGTAATTCATCTGCAACTTTTTTAGCTGCGCTTACTATTTCTGCCTGCCAATCTTGTGAGGATGTTGGCGGGATTTTCTGGCCATGTAAAAGATTCCATGAGATCACTCTCATCCTTTGAGCGGGGGCGACAACCATGACGACAGGCTAGTAGGGTCAGACGGTGATGGCCCCGCATAAACCACTAAATCTTCCATTGGCAGCAGCTGAGGTTGATCGTGCTGCCCATTTACGCAGTGATCTGACTTATTTAAATTCAGCTTGGGCGCAGGCATCAGTTCTTTTGTTTTCAGATGAAAAATTTGCCACTGAAAAAGATCAACTTCTTTTCACCGCTGGACAATCACTGGGAAGTTATCAAGATCAAAGTGATTACTTCTTGGGGGTTAAGGATTCAAAACCATTTTTTGTTCGCCACTTAACCAGTGATCACGGCTTAAGTAATGAGTTCAAAACTTTGCGTGAGGTGGGCGCTTTTTTATCAGCGCGAGATATTGGATTGGCAGTTCATGCCCAAGGGCTTGCGAATTGGCATAAAAAACATCCAAGGTGTGCAATATGTGGTGAAAAAACAGTTGTGGTGTTAGCAGGAGCGGTAAGAAGGTGTCCGGCAGATCAGAGTGAGCATTACCCACGAACTGATAGCGCAATAATTGTTTTGGTAAAAGATGATCAAGATCGAGTCTTATTGGGCAGGCAAAAGGTTTGGCCAAAAAATAGATTTTCAACCTTTGCCGGCTTTGTTGAGCCAGGTGAATCATTTGAAAATTGTGTCACTCGAGAGGTAATGGAGGAGGCAGGGGTAAAACTAAAAGAGATTAATTATCTAGGCTCTCAACCGTGGCCATTTCCGGCATCATTAATGATTGCATTTGAGGCAATAACTACTACACCTGAATTAGCTCGCCCTGATGGTGAGGAAATTGAAGAGATTCGCTGGTTTACTCGAGATGAGATGAAGAGTGCAATTGCTGAAAAAACTTTAATTCTCCCTCTTGAAATTAGTGTGGCCAGGCAGATGATTAAAGCTTGGTATGGAAAAGGTGCTGACACTGAGTTAACTGGTAATGAATCATGGCGATAGATGATGCTGCAATATTGGCGCAGCTTGATCCAGATCAACTTGCTGTAGTAAAAGCAATCACTGGTCCTGTTTGTGTAATTGCAGGAGCTGGTACAGGAAAAACTCGAGTAATTACCAATCGAATCGCATATGCAATTAATTCTGGCGTTACTGATCCAACAAAGGTTTTAGCACTTACCTTTACTGCAAAAGCAGCTGGTGAGATGCGTGCAAGATTGCGCTCCCTTGGTGTACCAAATGCCACGGCCAGAACCTTTCACTCCGCAGCCCTTAAACAACTTTTGTATTTTTGGCCCTACGCATTTGGTGGCCAGTTTCCATCTTTATTAACCACAAAATCTGGATTTATTAGTCAAGCAATTACCAGGGCAGAGGTAGCAATTCCTGCCCAGGTAAATGCACTTCGCGAAATAGCAAGTGAAATTGAGTGGGCAAAGGTTCTTGAGATCTCTCCTGATAATTACCAAGAGGAGGCGATTGCTAATAATCGATTAGTCAGACTGCCAAATAGCAAAGGTGAATCTGAAAATCTGGCCATGATCGCTCAGGTTTATGAGGCTTATGAATCATTAAAAAAACAGGAGCGCACCTTAGATTTTGAGGATGTCTTACTGCTAACTGTTGGAATGTTAGAGGAGGATCGTGGCGTTCGAGAGCGAATTCAGGATCAGTATCGCTACTTCACCGTAGATGAGTATCAAGATGTCTCACCTTTGCAACAGCGATTACTTAATCTTTGGTTGGGAAATCGTCAGGAGATCTGCGTTGTGGGGGATGCGGCCCAAACTATTTACTCATTTGCCGGAGCTACCTCAAACTTCTTGCTTAACTTCCAAAATAGATTTCCCAATGCTCAAGTTTTTCGACTATCTCGTGGGTATCGCTCCACCCCTGAGATCATCAATACCGCTAACGCAATTTTGCGGGCTGCAAATCTAGTTTCAGATCATGGCAGTCAGTTGCAATCTGCAAATGCTCATGGTGATAAACCAGTTGTAAATGGATTTAATACCTCCCATGATGAGATCTCATATGTGACCTCTGAGGTGGCAAGGTGTATTTCACAAGGGGTGGATTCCTCTGACATCGCAGTTTTGGCTAGAACTAATGCTCAACTAGATCAGGTAAAGGCAGCATTAAATAATGCCAAGATCCCAAGTCAGATTAGATCAGGGGAGCGATTTTTTGATCGCACCGATGTTCGGGATGTTATGCGAATCATTAGAAGTGCCTCAGTTTTACCCTCTGAAGGCGGAGATTGGTACGCCGATTTAGTAGCTGTTTTAAGACCCTTTGGTGAGGCAGATTTTGTGATCGCATTTTTAAGGTTAGCAAAGAGCATTCAAGAAAATGGTGCAACAAATATGCGTGCATTTTTGCGTGAGATTGAGGATCGATCTGAACAAAACAATCCACCAACCTTGCCTGGGGTTACCTTGGCAACGCTGCATGCGGCCAAAGGGTTGGAGTGGAGTCAACTATTTTTAATTGGGGTTTCAGATGGGGTGCTACCAATGGGTAATGATTTAAATGAGGAGCGCAGGTTGTTTTATGTGGGAGTTACGCGGGCAAAGGAGCGAATTCAAATTACCTATGCCGGCAAACCCAGCGTATTTTTAGCCCATTTTAATTAAGTTGCATCAAAGATAGTTGATGCCTTACTCTTGCCAAATGGCAAAAGTAGTTAAATCAAATACAGCAGCTGCACCTATTGCAGCTACTGCTAATTGGTATGCCATCACATCAATCACGGCGAAATCTTCATATCGCTCAGATTGGTCAAATAAGCGCTCTAATAAGGGTTTTTATACCTTTACATTAGATCGCACCCCTGGGAGCTATATCGACTAAGGTCGAGATAGAAGCCAAGGGGCCCGCGAATCTAATGATTCGGGGCCCTTTTTCTTTTATCCAATAACTTCTAACCACCGCCAAATAACTGGCAAAGAAAAACCGCACCAAACTAAATGAAAGATAACCGAAAGGAAAGGTGAGAACGATGACCGTTCTCTTCAGCGAACTACTTGTACCAGGTTGGGCACAAGGCCCAACTGCCAAAATTGGATTAGGTGATGTCACCTGGGCTTACGAGGATGCCCCAGTGATCTCCTATACCGATTACACCGCCAACTCAACAGCAAATACTGCTAACCAGAGTTATCAGGCAAAGGTGGCATACAAGCGCGCAGATAATCCTTTCGCACCTGATACAACTCAGGCTCCTAAGATTTCCAGCCTGCCCTGCCATTCTTCAGATCCTGAGCTCTTCTTCAGCGAGCAACCGGCAGTTATCGCCCAAGCAAAGGCCTTATGTGGCAGCTGCCCAATGAAGGCTAAGTGTTTACAAGGCGCCCTTTCTAGGGCAGAACCTGTTGGGGTATGGGGAGGAGAGTTATTTGATGAAGGTCGAATAATTCAAAGTAAACGAAGTCCAGGCCGTCCAGCAAAGGTGGCACAAGCTAGTTAAGTTTAAAAAGTTAATAACAACTGTTAACTAGAAAGGGTTAACAAAAAAGCGGCGAGGTTGGTTTTAAACCGACCTCACCGCTTTTACTTTTGGTTACTTACTTATTTATTAAGCCTTACCAAGAATACGATTTACCTTTGTGCCACAAACTGGGCAGATTCCTTGTGCCATACGGCGACCAGAATCAGAGACCTTTACATGTCCTTCAAAGGAGCGCTTCTCTTTGCACTTAACGCAGTAAGCCTCACCCTTGTACTCTTCAGCCATTTTCTTCCTCCATCCGCCGCACTCTAGGGAGCATGCTGGCAAGTTCCGGCATGTGAGTACGAATAGCAACACCATACCCCTTGTGGTGCGCTCAGTTGGGGTTTTCCACGCTTAAAATCCTAAATATTAAGTCAAAAGGTAAAAAATGAGGGGTAAAACTAGATATTTACGGCAGGGATAACACCTGAGCCACCACTTTGGCTGCCAAGTTCAAACCCCTCTAAAAATGCCTCGGCTTTGCCTTGATCGGTAAACCGATTTAAATATGTATAAAAATCTTGGTCATGACCTGGAACTATTAAATGAATTAGCTCATGAAAGATTATGTAATCCAATACATATTGTGGTGTGCCAATTAGTCGATCTGAGATGCGAATTGTTCGATCAACTGTGGTGCAAG
>KB912747.1 GCA_000383815.1 actinobacterium SCGC AAA027-J17 | reverse complement strand
GGTTTTTGCCTGGCGCCAAGATTGGCGTGCTTGGTCCAAATGGAGCTGGTAAATCTACAGTTCTGCAAATTATGGCTGGCCTTCAACAACCATCAAATGGTGAGGCTTATTTATCTCCTGGCTACACAGTTGGAATCTTGTTACAAGAGCCACCTTTAAATGAGGATAAAAATGTTTTAGAGAATGTGCAAGAGGGTGTGGCAGAGACAATTGGATTATTAAATAGATTTAATGCAATCAGTGAAGAGATGGCAAATCCTGATGCTGATTATGACAAATTGTTAGCTGAGATGGGCACACTGCAGGAGCAGTTAGATCATCGAAATGCTTGGGATTTAGATTCACAATTAGAACAAGCAATGGACGCACTTCGCTGTCCACCACCTGAAGCTGATGTGAAGGTTTTATCTGGTGGAGAGCGACGCCGAGTTGCATTATGTAAATTGCTATTACAAAAACCAGATTTATTACTACTTGATGAGCCAACTAACCATTTGGATGCAGAGTCTGTGCTGTGGCTTGAACAACATTTAAGTAAGTATGAAGGAACTGTTGTGGCAATTACCCACGATAGATACTTCCTAGACAATGTTGCCCAATGGATCTTGGAGTTAGATCGAGGTCGTGCTTATCCATATGAAGGAAATTACACAACCTATCTTGAGACTAAAGAGGCTCGTATGAAGGTTGAAGGACAAAAAGATGCCAAGCGAGCAAAGCGAATTAAGGAAGAGCTTGAGTGGGTAAGAATGAATGCCAAGGGCAGACAGACAAAATCTAAAGCTCGTCTTGCTCGTTATGAAGAGATGGCAGCTGAGGCTGATAAAACACGTAAGTTAGATTTTGAGGAGATTCAAATTCCACCAGGACCTCGTCTTGGCGACATTGTTGTTGAGTGTGAAAAGTTAGTAAAGGGCTTTGATGATCGAATATTAATTGATGACCTTTCATTTACTCTTCCACGTAATGGAATTGTTGGGGTAATTGGGCCAAATGGTGCTGGTAAGACCACATTATTTAAAACTATTTTGGGAATGGAAAAGGCAGATTCTGGGGTAGTAAAAGTTGGTGAGACGGTAAAGATTTCATATGTTGATCAATCACGTGGTGGTATTGATCCAAAGAAATCACTTTGGGAAGTAGTCTCTGATGGTCTTGATTTCATAAAGGTTGGCAATGTTGAGATGCCAAGTCGGGCATATGTATCTGCCTTTGGATTTAAAGGTCCTGATCAACAAAAACCTGCTGGGGTCTTATCCGGAGGAGAGAGAAATAGATTAAATCTTGCTATGACTTTAAAGCAGGGTGGAAATCTATTACTCCTTGATGAGCCAACAAATGATTTAGATGTGGAAACTCTTTCATCATTAGAAAATGCATTGCTTGAGTTTCCAGGGTGTGCGGTAGTGATCTCCCATGATCGTTGGTTCTTAGACCGAATTGCTACCCATATTTTGGCTTATGAGGGTGAATCAAAGTGGTTCTGGTTTGAAGGAAACTTTGAAAGTTATGAGGAGAATAAGATTGCCCGTCTTGGTATTGATGCAGCCCGCCCACACCGAGCTACCTATCGAAAATTAACTAGGTAAGTAAAGAGGAGCAGATGAAGTTTAATCACAAGGCATTTGTTAGATGGGATGACCTAGATGCCTTTGGTCATGTTAATAACGCTAAGTATTTGGTTTATGCCCAAGAGGCAAGATTTGAGTGGGGCTACCAACAATTTGCTGAAAAGAAAGAGGAGTCAGCATTAATTGAGATGGTGGTGGCACGAGGAGAGGTTGATTACTTAGTACCAATTACAGTAGGTGGTACTTACTACGATGTTAATTTATGGGTGGAGTCATTAGGTAATTCATCCTTTGTAATGGCATACCAGGTTGAAAAAGATGGAGTTACCTTTGCCAAGATTAAAACAGTTCAGGTGATGATTGATCTAGCAAGTAGAAAATCTAGACCGATCAATGAGGTAGAGCGAGCCTTTTTAAATAAGTACCTAGATAAGTAGGAGAACCAGATATGACCACTATTAACACTGCGCCAATTGCACCGCGAGATAAACGGCTGTGGTGGCGAGATTCTGTTACCTATCAGATCTACATCCGCTCATTTGCAGATGCAAATGGTGATGGCAAAGGAGATGTTCCTGGAATCATCTCTCGGCTTCCTTACTTAAAAAAGTTAGGTGTGGATGCAATTTGGATAACACCTTGGTATCCATCACCACAAAAAGACCACGGCTATGACGTGGCAGATTTTATGGATATTGAGCCAGATTATGGAAATCTTTCTGATGCTAAGAGGTTAATTGAAGAAACTCATAAATTGGGGATGCGTTTACTTGTAGATATTGTTCCAAATCATTGCTCAGATCAACATAAATGGTTTCAAGAAGCATTAGCTGCAAAACCTGGATCAGTCGAGCGAGATAGATTTATATTCAAAGATGGCAAGGGTGAAAATGGGGATACCCCACCAAATAATTGGCAAGCAGTCTTTGGTGGCTCTGCCTGGCATCGTATTACTGAAGCTGATGGAAAAGCTGGTCAGTGGTACTTACATCTTTTTGCAGTAGAGCAACCTGATTTTAATTGGCAAAACCAAGAGGTTAAGAATTACTTCGAAAAGGTTTTAAAGTTTTGGCTAGATCTTGGGGTAGATGGTTTTCGAATTGATGTTGCCCATGGCATGATCAAGGAGGCAGGATTTCCAGATGTGCCAAGTGATCCAAAATTACTAGAGGGAAAACCAATGCCATTTTGGGATCAAGATGGTGTTCATGAGATCTACAAAGAGTGGCGAAAGATTTTAGATTCCTATCCAAATGATCGAATGGCAGTTGCTGAGGCCTGGGTGCATCCAGCAACTCGAATTGCCAGATACTTAAGACCTGGCGAGTTAATGAACTCATTTAACTTTGAGTTCTTAGGCTCTAAGTGGGATGTGAGTGAGTTTAAAAACAATATTAATAAATCAATTGAGGCAATAGGCGCAGTAGGAGCGCCATCCTCATGGGTATTTAATAACCATGATGTGGTCAGATCTGTAGATAGATTTGATTTAGGACTTGGCTTAAGTGGTGGAACCACACTTGAACGACAAGGTGATGTTAGTAAGTTCAATTTAAAACGTGGTCAAAAGCGGGCAAGAGCTGGAGCTCTTTTGATGCTGGCACTTCCTGGTGGTGCTTATATTTATCAAGGCGAGGAGTTAACTCTTCCGGAGGCTCGCCAGATTCCAGAGGATCGCTTAAGTGATCCAAGATGGAAGATGAGTGATTACAAAGATCGTGGCAGAGATGGTTGCCGGGTGCCGCTGCCTTGGAAATCAAACTCTAAAGGTGCTTTTGGTTTTTCAGATAATGAAAAGTTAACTCCAAATGATTCCTGGTTGCCACAGGCAGGAGATTGGGGAGATTTTTCAGTAGAAGCACAAGATACTGATCCAAACTCATCCCTTAATTTATATCGTAAAGCCTTAGAGATAAGAAAATCACTAGCTGGTTTAGGAGATGGACCAATGAGTTGGGTTGAAGCCTCTGATTCTGTTGTGGCATTTTCTCGACCAGGTAACTTTTACTGCTACCTAAATCTGGGTGAGGATATGAAACTGCCAGATGGGGCCGAGGTATTGGTAAGTAGCTCATCCATTACAAATGGGATGCTACCCAAAGATACTGCAGTTTGGTTTTCACTACCTGCCTAATGCCAAATACTCAGCTGCAGCAGAAGGTAATTAGAACTCTTGCAACAGCACAAGTTTTAAATGGTTTAGGAGTTGCCGGAACTGTTGCTGCAGGCTCTTTATTGGTTTCATCAGTATCTAACTCTGAAACACTAGCTGGATTAGCACAAACTAGTTCAGTCCTTGGCGCAGCAGCACTTGCCTTACCCCTTGCCAGATTAACTCAAATTGGTGGGCGCCGGTTAGCACTATCAATGGGACTTATCTTGGGTGTGATTGGTTCACTCTTAGTTATTTCTGGCGGATTAAATGAGAATCTTTACCTTATTTTGTTGGGAACATTTCTAGTTGGAGCAGCCTCTGCCTCTGGCTATCAGGCACGGTTTGCAGCAATTGATTTAGCAACATCCCAGCGAAGCTCTCAACAACTCTCTTTTGTTGTATGGGGTTCAACAATTGGGGCAGTTGCTGGTCCAAATTTAATGCAACCCTCTGGTGATTTTGCTAGAAAACTTGGCTTTCCAGAGTTGGTCGGTCCATACTTTATTTCAGCAATTACATTAACTTTGGCCGCTGCTGTGATATTGATTTTTCTTAGGCCAGATCCTTATTTAACTGCCAATAAATTAAGCTCTGAAAAGCAGAAGCAAATAACAAACAAATTAGCCCTTAAACACATTCTAGGTAACAAATTAGCCCGCTTTGCTATTGCTGCCATTACCGTGGGCCATGTTGCAATGGTCTCGGTGATGGTTATGACGCCAATTCACATGGCACATGTTGATGTCACACTGAGAATTATTGGAATCGTAATAAGTATTCATGTATTGGGCATGTATGCATTCTCACCAGTAGTTGGGCTAGTAAGTGATCGGATCGGAGGTGTGGCTACTATCAAAATTGGATTAGCAACCCTACTAATCTCATCTGTTATTGCTGGTACATCCCCAGCTGGTGATGCAATTCGATTAGGAGTGGGATTATTCCTGCTCGGCTTAGGATGGTCTTGTACATTAATTGCCGGATCTACTTTATTATCTCAATCAGTTGAATTAAATTTTAAGAGTGCATCCCAAGGAGCTAGTGATTTGGTTATGAATTTAGCAGGAGCTGGTGGTGGGGCGGTGGCGGGTGTAATTATTGCCACCCTAAGTTATGGCTGGCTTTGCCTGATTGCATCAATTCCAGTTGCATATTTAGCACTCACTTCTTTGAAGTTAAAACCAGGTCTTCTTAAGTAGTCTGGTAATCATGTCAACATTTTATGAACGAGCAGGGGGTGAGAAAACCTTTAATGATTTAGTCTCCCACTTTTACGCACTTGTTGCGGTTAATCCAATTTTGCGCCCAATGTATCCAGAAAATGATTTGCATGGAGCAGGAAGAAGATTGCAAATGTTCTTAGAGCAGTATTGGGGTGGGCCAACTACTTATAGTGAGGAACGAGGACATCCAAGATTGCGCATGCGACATGCCCAATTTCATATCTCACGTGTTGAACATGATGCCTGGTTGATCTGCATGAAGGATGCGGTAAATGGGCTTGAGATTGGTGATGATTTAAAAGCTGAGCTTTGGCAGTACTTAGAGGCAGCAGCTGCTGCGATGATTAACGCAGCTGATTAACTCCTACCGCTTTGATTTAGGTTGAGATTTATTTCCAACTTTTAATATCTCACCATTTCGCAGATACCAGATTGTGCCCTTGGCATCTCTAACAGTTGTGATTCTAAGCCCTACAGTTTCAACTACTCCTTGAACATCTAGCACATCGATTTTGTCACCAACACCATACTGATCCTCAACTAACATAAAGATGCCAGATAAAACATCGCGCACCAAAGTTTGTGCGCCAAGTCCTAATGCCACACCAATCACACCGGCTGAGGCAATCAGGGGGCCAAGATTTAAACCAAACTCAGCTAAGATCATAAAGATTGCAATCAACCAGATCACACCATTTAAGGTGGATTTTAAAACTGTGCTTGTGGTTTTTGCCCGCTCCTTTTGACGAGCACCAGATCGCTTTGGCCCTGGAATTAAATCTGCGTCAGCAATCCGGTTCATAAACCGGGTGATAGAGCGCTGGCCAATTCTGGCGATGATGATCGCTAGAGCCATAATCACGGTGATATTTAAAGGCGCCCCAGTAAACCAATCTAAGGCTGCTTGCAAATTATCTGGGATTTTCATGGTTATTGTGGAAAACCTTAACCCAATTGTAAGAAGGAATCTGCCTAGAAATGCTGTTTTTTTGCCAACCTTCGGGCAAGATAAGCCTACGCAACTCGAGCCACGAGCTGCCCCTTAAAGGAGAAAGCTTTCAGTGTCACAAACATTGGTACTGAACGCCACCTACGAGCCACTAGGTGTCGTATCAGAGCGACGAGCATTAATACTTGTCTTAAACCAACGCGCAACTAGCGTTGAGGATTCAGATCGCATACTTACCTATGCCCGCGGCTCAATTACATTACCTGCGGTAATTAGATTAAATAAATTTGTAAAGATTCCATATCGTCATGCAGTTCCACTATCGCGCCGGGCAATCTTTGCCCGTGATAACAACCGATGTGTTTACTGCGGAGTTACTGCAACCTCAATTGATCATGTGATTCCAAGATCTAGGGGCGGTGGACATAATTGGGAGAATGTGGTTTCAGCATGTCATAAGTGCAATCACTTAAAGGCAGATCGCACATTAAAAGATTTAGGTTGGCGTCTTCGTCACACACCACGTGAGCCGGTGGGGGCAGCTTGGCGAATTTTAGGAACAGGAAAACCAGATCGAATCTGGATTCCATATTTGAAACCATTTGGAGTTGAGGCGATGGGAGCAGCTAGCGCATGATTGAAGATGGCACCGTTGCTGGGGAGGGGTTAACCTACCTAGAGAGCTTTACCTACTTTGTACTTGCACCAACTGTTTTATTTGTTGTGATCTCATTTTTTGCATACATCACCGCCAAAGAGGTGCGTGGGAAGAAAAAAGGAAAGCCAAACTCACTTACCAATATTGAGTAGCTTTTTACCTATCTTTTGCCTGCACCTTAAGCGCTCGCTCTAGTGAATCTCGGTTTTCAGAGACTAATCTTCTTAGCCCTGCCTGGCCATCTTTGCCAGTGGTGTTTAACCAATTAACAGTTTTATCAAATGTCTCTTGGGTAGTTATATAGATTGGATACATACCAGTTACAAACTTACTTGCCACCTCATATGATTTTTTACCCCAAGTATCTAGAAGTAGATCAAAGTAGGGATCAACATAGGCAGCTAGCAATGGTCGGTGGAGCGCTCGCATAAAGCCAGCTAATTTTGCCTCACGCTGAGAGGTTGATATCTCCTCAGTGGTAATTGATTTCCATGTTTCACTCTTTGCATCCGCTGTTGGCAGAGCTGCTAACGCAGTTGCATGGGAAAGCTGTCCGGTTAATGTGTTGTCCTTTAATAACTCAGCAGAGAGGGAAGCCTTATCCATCAAGCCACGCTCTGCTAATGCAATAACAAAGCTCCACCTAAGATCGGCATCAACCTTAAGTCCTGCTAACTTGCCATCTAGTAACTCTTTGATTAAATCATTGTGCTCAGCACTTGCTGCAAATGAGGTGAAGTTTCTAGCAAACTGTAATTGGTGATCACTGCCCGCAGCAGAAGTCTTTAACATCTGCTCATAAGCATTTCCAACCTTAAGACGTGCTGAATCTCTTTTAGTAGGTGCGCTATATAACTCAACAGCGGTTACTAATTGATTGGCAATGATGGTTACAGTTGCGATGTCATCCTCACCAGGAAGGCCAGCCAGTGCGATATCGATGAAATCAGTTGCGCTAATCTCAGCATCTCGCAACATATCCCAAGCTGCAGACCAGCAAAGAGCCCGAGTTAGTGAATCATCAATCTTTCCTAAGTGCGCCTTTAAGGTGGCGATTGACCTTTCATCAAATCTGATCTTGGCATAAGTTAAATCTCGATCATTTATTAGTAGAAGATCGGCAACCTTTTGCCCAGCAAGCTCTGAAACAACGGTTTTACTTCCTGCAACATCTAGCTCAACACTTTTTCTAAGTGCAATTTTGTTTCCAACTAGATCATATAAACCAACCGCCATTCGGTGGGGGCGAAGCTCTGATGATCCAACTGGCATTGTGGGTGCTTCTTGAATTACTGAAACTGATTTGTATGTGTCATTTTCAATCTCAAGGGAAGGTCGCAGGGTATTAACACCTGCTGTTTGCAGCCAGGTTGATACCCAAGGCTTTAAATCCCGACCACTTGTTTGGGTTAACTCAACTAGTAGATCATCAAGGGTGGTGTTTTTAAATGCGTGCTTGGCAAAATATCTTTGTAATCCCAAAATGAAATTATCTCTCCCAACATGGGCAACTAATTGCTGTAACACTGAGGCACCCTTTGCATAAGAGATACCATCAAAATTTCCAGATACAGTGTCGATATCTTTCATATCAGAAACAATTGGATGTGTTGAGGTTAATTGATCTTGGCGGTATGCCCAATTCTTTCGCTCCTGATTAAAACCCGTCCAAGATTTTTTAAATCTAGTTGCCTCAACCATGGCAAGGTATGAAGACCATTCAGCAAATGATTCATTAAGCCAAAGATCATCCCACCACTTCATGGTGACCATATTGCCAAACCACATATGGGCCATCTCATGCAAAATTGTGTTAGCTCTTGCGTTATACATTCGCTCAGTAACTTTAGATCTAAATACTAGAAGGCGTTCTAAGAAGGTAACCGCACCAGCATTTTCCATCGCACCCCAGTTGAAATCCACAACTGCGATCTGGTCATACTTTTCAAATGGATACTCAAGGCCAAAGACCTTTTCAAAGTAGGCAAAACCTTGTTTGGTAATTAAGAAAATATCCTCCGGATCTAAAAACTCCGCCAGAGATTTTCGGCAGTAGATACCAAGTGGCACCTTCTTCTTACCAACATACTCATCCTGCACGTTGTAGTAGGGACCTGCAATTAATGCTGTGATGTAGGTAGAAATTCTTGGAGTGGTGGTAAAGCTCCACTTAGCTTTTTTATCTGTTAACGCCGCTTTTTCCTTTAATGGATTATTTGAAATAACCTGCCAATGATCAGGGGCTGTTACTGAGAGCGTGAAGGTTGCCTTTAAATCTGGTTGATCAAAGCATGGATACATCTTCCTAATAAATGCAGTCTCACCTTGTGAGTAAAGGTAGATCTCATTATCTACTGGATCTACAGATCGCTGCAGCCCCTCGCCAGTTTTGGAGTAGAGACCATTTAATATAATTACTAACTCATTTTCTGCGGCTAAGTTATTTATAAATATGCTCTCGCCATCATAATTTGCAGTATCAACTACCTGACCATTTAAAGTGGCAGAGATTACCGATTTACCAACTGCGTCAATAAAAGTTGAGTAACCTGGCTTATTGCAGGTGAACTTAACTACTGTGTGTGAGATAAAGATTTCTTCGCCTTGGGTAAGGTCTAGCTCAACCTCATACGATTTAATACTTAAATGAGCAGATCTTTCCGCCGCTTCAGCCCTAGTTGAGTTTAAACCTGGCATATCTACTCCCTTTAAAGTAATTGCGATATCGCAAAGGCAATATTATTTAAGTCTGTATCCAAGCAGAGATTGCAGGTTAAGCCAAGATGGAGCGAGCCTCAAATCGAAGTTACTCACTTCGTGGCGATCGGATGACCCGCGCCCAATCTTTGGCGATGTCACAAAGCTGGGATCAGTACTCAATTGAGATTAAAACGCAATTAGACCTAAACCAGATATTTGCTGATAAGTCTCAAGTTATCTTGGAGATTGGCTCTGGCATGGGGGAGGCAACTGCTGGGATTGCGCAGGCAAATCCACAAACTGGTTATGTCGCAGTTGAGATGCATGCACCAGGTTTGGCGGCGCTTTTGATTTTAATAAATCAGCTTGAGTTAAGCAATGTTAAATTGATTAGAGAAGATGCTACCTATCTGCTGGCAAACTTTATTCCTGACAATAGCCTTGATGGTATCCATCTCTTATTTCCAGATCCTTGGCCAAAAAATCGCCAACATAAGCGGCGGATTGTGCAAGGTGAGTTTGTGGAGTTAATTGCTAGCAAGTTAAAGCCAGGTGGTTTTATCCATATTGCAACTGATTGGCAGCCTTACGCCGATTGGATTAAGGCAAAATTTGCTACCAGCACAAGATTTAAAGGTGGCACTGTGGAACGTCCTAGTTGGCGAGTCCTATCTAAATTTGAAGGACAAGGATTAAAAAAAGGTCATACCGTTACCGATTTTAGATATGAAAGGGTTTAAAGCTTTCCCTCTTTTTCAAACTTAGATATCTGGCCAATTCTTCTTACATGCCGCTCATCATTGGTAAATGGTGTAGCTAAAAAAGTATCTACTAATTGCAGACAAAACTGCTCATCATGCATTCGGCCCCCGATTGAGATCACATTTGCATTGTTATGTTCTCTGGCTAACTTTGCAGTTTCAACCGACCAAACTAAAGCTGCTCTAACTCCTGCCACCTTATTTGCTGCCATTTGTTCACCATTGCCAGAGCCTCCTAAAACTATGCCAAAGGAGCTTGGATCTAATGCAGTGGCCTGGGCTGCTGGTATGCAAAAGGTTGGGTAATCATCAAGTGCGTCATATTGGTGAGGTCCATGATCTACAACCTGATGTCCAGCCTTTTCTAGGTGCTTGATGATTTTAGATTTGAATTCAAGGCCGGCGTGATCACTACCAATGTGAATCTTCATATCGGTAGTTTGGCATATAAATAAATCTGCCTGGCTTATCTTTAATAAGCCAGGCAGATTGTGTCCTTATTTACTTTTAGAAATGAGCCTTAAGAGCGATTACCACCCTTAAATCCCTTGTAACCCTTGTACTTAACGTTGTTAACCATATTAGTTACTTGCTCAGTAGTTTTTGCCTTCTGAGCAGTTGCTTGTGCAGCAGTTATCTTGCCTGCAGTGAGGGCTGCATCAATTTGCTTGTTTACCTCAGCAACTAAGGCGGCAATTAATGCATCCTTTTTGCTGCCTGCGATTTGAGCAAGTGATTCACCAGCCTTCATTCTAGTTTTCACAGCATCTAGTGAGATTCCAAGTGTGGAGGTGACTACAGCATCTAGTGAATCCCGATGATTTTGCTTCAACGCCTTTGCTGCACCCCTTAAATCTGTTGCAGCTTTTGCAATGGAATCTGCTTGAGATTGGGTGATTGTTCCATTTGCTACCAGAGTTGAAAGAAGAGAGTTAATCCCCTTACCTTCTCGACCACCCATGCGATCATCTGCTGATGCAATGGTTGTTCCTGAAACTGTTAGCGCAACTGCGGTAGAGACAATTGCTGCCATTAATTTCTTCTTCATCGATCCTCATTTCTTCAAGTACCTGTTGCACCTGATGTGAGTAGATAACTAGTTCAACCTGTGCTACCTATCTACAACACCTGAGTACTAGGTTAAAGTATTTTTCTGCAGTAAATAATACTCTCCGCTTAGGTGAGTGCTACCCCTCATCTTTATGTGAGTTTAGTGTGAGTAATTTCTTTAGTAGGGATACCA
>KB912746.1 GCA_000383815.1 actinobacterium SCGC AAA027-J17 | reverse complement strand
AAGTACCAGGTCAGTGTTATTGGTGGTGATCTGAGTAAAGCTCAAAAGATGAGTTTAAGTATCACCGCCTTAGGTGAAATTTCAGGTAAGCCAATTACTCGCCAAGGTGCGACAGTTGGAGATTTGGTTTATCTAAGTGCTTTACCAGGGTTATCAGCAGCAGGATTAGCAATCTTAACTCGCGGGCTTGATCGGCCAAGGTATGTTGTTGAGGCTCACTTAAATCCCAAATTACTTCCACCTACCGAGTTGATTAAAGTGGCGACTTCTATGTGTGATATCAGTGATGGATTGGCAACTGATGCAAAAAATCTTGCTAAAGCATCTGGGGTAAATATAAATTTAAGTAAAGAGTTGATTGAAGAATCTGCTGACTACAAGGATTTAGCAGAGCTTGCAAATGAGTTAGGTGAGGATGTTTTAGATTGGATTATTTCTGGGGGCGAGGATCATTTCTTTTTAGCCACTGTTGCACCGGCAAATGCCCATGAAGGAATTGGAATTCAGGTTGGTAAAGTGGAAGAAGGATCTGGACAAGTGCTACTAGATGGTGATGTGGTTAAAAAAACCGGCTACCAACATTTCTAACTAGCGAGAAACTTTGCCTGCCTTAAGACATGAGGCACAAACATTTTTACGCTTGCTTTGGCCATTAATAATCGTACGAATCTTTTGAATGTTTGGATTCCAGCGACGACGGGTAGCACGTTTTGAGTGAGAGACGTTGTTACCAAAGCTTGGGGCTTTTCCACAGATATCGCATACTGAAGACACTTTACTAACTCCCTTGATTATCGATTCACTCGCTTATTAGAGGCGAAAGATTACCTTGCGGGGGTATTAATTGGCTAATCCAGTGGGTAGTTACGCACAGATCCCCATTGGGCATTAGATACTTCCACTATGACCAATCTTTCAACCCGATTAACAAAGATCGTGGGAGATCGGACTGCGCAAGTTTTGGAGAAATCCTTTGGTGTTGCAACGATAAATGAGTTGCTCAGGCATTATCCCCGCCGCTATGTAGTTCGTGGTGAATTAACTGATATTTCAACCTTGGTTGCAGAGGATGAGGTAACTATCTTGGCGCAGATTGAAGCAGTAAAACTCAGGCGTGCAAATGGTAAGAATATTCTTGAGGTGGTAGTCACTGATGGCAGTGCAAATCTTTCGCTCACCTTTTTTAATCAAGCATGGCGTGAGAAGGATTTAAAAGCTGGCAGAGTCGGATTATTTGCCGGCAAGGTTGGGGTTTTTAAAGGCAGGAGACAACTATCTCATCCGGATTATCAGTTAATTCCAGATGGTGAGGATGTTGATGCGGCAGTGGCTGAATTCGCCGGCAAATATTTACCGGTATATCCAGCAACAGCAAAACTGCCATCTTGGAAAATAATGCAGTGCATGAGATTGGCCCTGGATACTCAAGATGATCTACCAGATTATCTTCCTACTGAAATTATTCAAGAGTTTAAGTATCCAACATTGAAAAAAGCCTTTACAGATATTCACCAGCCGCCTGATTTAGATAGTGCAGAAAATGCGCGCACCAGGTTAACCTTTGATGAAGCGCTATTGCTACAACTACTCCTTGGGCAACGACGGATACAAATCAGCCAATTAAGCACCAAATCAAGGACGCCTAACACGCCAAAGTTAGTCGCTGCATTTGAGAAGAAGCTCCCATTTAAATACACCGCAGGGCAGATGGTAGTAAATGAGCAGATCGAAAAAGATCTCTCCAATAAATTTCCGATGCATCGATTACTACAAGGAGAGGTCGGATCAGGTAAAACTGTTGTCGCATTAAGAGCGATGCTTTCAGTTGTTGACTCCGGTGGCCAGGCAGCATTGTTAGCACCAACTGAGGTTTTAGCTCAACAGCATTATCGAACCATTACTAAGTTACTAGGTGATTTAGCAATGGCTGGCACATTAGAGGGCAGTGAAATTGGCACAGCGGTTGAGCTCCTAACCGGTTCACTTTCTACTGCAGAGAAAAAAGTAATACATGCAAAGTTAGCCTCTGGCCAAACTGGAATCGTAATTGGCACACATGCTCTAATTTCAGATGGTGTTGAATTTGATGATCTGGGCCTAGTGGTAGTTGATGAGCAACATAGATTTGGTGTTGAACAACGTGATGCGCTTCGAATGAAAGCAAAGCAACCACCCCATCTTCTGGTTATGACTGCAACTCCAATACCTAGAACAGTGGCAATGACTGTTTTTGGTGATTTGGATATCTCAACCCTTAAAGAGTTACCAAGTGGCAGAGCTGCAATCACAACACATGTAATTCCGGTTTTGGAAAAACCACATTACCTAGACCGGGCTTGGCAGCGAGTTAAAGAGGAGGTAGCTAAGGGATTTCAGGTTTATATAGTCGCACCTCGAATTGAGAACCCAAATAAAAAACTCACCGAGCGCGAAATACTTGCTGCTCAACTTCTGGGTGAGGAGTTTTTAGATAATGAGGTCATGGTTGCAGTAGAGGAGTTAGCACCAGAGTTAGCTAGTGGGGCACTTGCTGGATTAAAGATTGCAGTTTTGCATGGCAAGCAAAGTAGTGAGGTTAAAGATCAAACTATGAGCGCATTTGCTGCAGGCCAAATCCAAGTTTTAGTAGCCACCACAGTGATTGAGGTTGGTGTTGATGTGCCTAACGCCTCCATGATGGTGATCATGGATGCTGACAGATTTGGTGTCTCACAACTTCATCAATTAAGAGGCCGAGTCGGCCGAGGTAGTGCTCCTGGTTTATGTCTACTAGTAAGTGGTGCGCCAGAGGATTCACCAAGTATGCAACGCCTATCAGCAGTTGCTGCAACATTAGATGGCTTTGTGTTGGCCCGGATTGATCTAGAGCAGCGCAAAGAGGGAGATGTTTTAGGGCGTTCACAATCTGGTGGTCGTTCCCATTTAAGATTGCTAAAAGTATTGCGAGATGAAAATCTGATTGATCAAGCTCGCACAGTTTCAGTAAAATTGTTGCAAGATGATCCAGAGCTGATTAATCTGCCAGATCTTAAAAATGAGGTTGAAAAACTTAAAGAGGATGAGTCAGCAAGATTTATGGACAAGTCATGAGTATGCGCATAATCGCCGGTCTTGGTAAGGGGCGAAAATTACACTCACCTCCTTCAATAACTAGACCTACATCTGATCGTGCTCGAGAAGGCTTGTTCTCTTCATTGGTCTCAACATTTAGCAGTTTAGATGGATTAAATTTTCTTGATCTCTTTGCCGGCTCTGGCGCAGTTGGTGTTGAAGCACTATCAAGAGGTGTCGCACTAGTTGATGCAGTGGAGAGTAACCTAACTAGTGCCAAGGTGTGTGAGAAGAATTTTGCCCTAATTGCAAACCTAGATGGCGTAGGAAGATTTAAGGTTCATGAAAAAACTGTTTTTGAGTTTTTAAATCACACAGCTGCAGGCTCCTATGAAATTATTTATATTGATCCACCTTATGAGGTTGAAAATAGTGAGGTGGAGAAGATTCTTAAAAAGATTCTCACTCTCGGATTACTCAGTAAGTTTGGAATGGTGGCGATTGAACGAGATGCAAAGGCAAAGGCATTCTCCTGGCCAGTTGGTTTATCAGAAGCAAAAGTTCGCTCCTATGGCGCAGGTGCTATTCACTATGGCGTGTTAAGTGAGCCCAATCAGTCAGAAAATGGCTAACTGCGCAATTAGTTGCTAGCGTTTTGCTCATGAGACGCGTTGTATGTCCTGGGTCATTTGATCCAATTACAAATGGACATCTAGATATCATCGCTAGAGCGTGCTCCTTATTTGATGAGGTTGTAATTGCAGTATTGGTTAATCAAACAAAAAGCTCACTCTTCACTGTAGAGGAGCGAATTGAGATGATTAAAGAGGTCACAACCAGATTTAGCAATATTAAGGTTGATTCTTGGACGGGGCTACTAGTTGATTACTGCCGCACAAACAAGATTCCAACTATTGTAAAAGGCCTTAGAGCGGTCAGTGATTTTGATTATGAGCTACAGATGAGCCAGGTAAATCTTCAATTACAAGGAGTTGAAACCTTGTTTATGTCCACTGCACCATCTCATTCATTCTTATCTTCTTCACTGGTAAAAGAGATTGCAAGCTACGGCGGGGATGTTTCGGCATATATGCCTGCTGCCATAGTTGATAAGTTAAAATCAAGAGTTAAGCGAAGGGAGTAGCAATGGATGCAGTAGAGAATTTAGAGGCAGCAATTGCCATAGTTGAAGAGGCCCGTTCCGTCCCACTTTCAGCCTCCTGTGTTTTAAACCGCAGTGAGATGCTGCAACTACTTGACCAAATAAAGCTCTCCTTTCCAAGTGATCTGGCTAAAGCAATCTCGATACTAAGAGATAAAGATGAGATTTTAGAGAGTGCTCATAAGCAAGCAGATGGCGTTATTGCCCAGGCAAGAGATGAGGTTGCAAGGTTGGTGGAGCAAACCACAATTGTTGCTAATGCTAGAAAAGAGGCTAATCGCATTGTTGCTGAGGCAAATGCTGAAGGTAAGAAAAACCAAGAAGAGATCGATGAATATGTTGATGCCAGATTGGCCACTCTTGAAGTAATTCTCAACAAAACCCTAGATGTTATTAGTAAAGGTAGAGATCAGTTAGGTGGAGTTGAAACTAAGCACGCACTCTCTGATCTAAACAAGTAATTACATGGCACGTTCAATTTACCTCTTTAATACCCATGACTTGCCGCATAGAGCAGGTGAGATGCGAGAGCACCAATTAGATCTAAAGATCCCAGAGGCGGTTGGAGTTGATCTGCTCTCAGTTAAAACGGGTGAGATTATTGAAGTTGATCTGCGGGTGCAATCAGTTGATGAAGGAGTACTTGCAACTGGGCGAGTGATGGCCACCGCAACTGGTGAGTGCACCAGATGTTTAACCCCTATTAGCTGGCCCATTGATGAAAACTTCACTGAGCTTTATTACTATGAAATTGTTGGTGGCAAATCAAATAACAAGCGTGGCTCTAAATCAAAAACTGAGAAGGATGCTGAATTAGATCTAGATGAGGATGATTTAAGTTTTATGGTTGGCGATGATATTGATTTAGAGCCTGCGATTAGAGATGCAGTGATATTGAATTTAGCGGTTAACCCACTATGCCAAGAAGATTGTCCAGGGCTAGCCGAAAAGCAGGGAGAAAACTGGGCATATCTGCCAGCAGATCAAGATCAAACCCCGACCGATGAAAGATGGGCTGGCCTGAAGGATTTCCCGCTTAAAAACTAATCGTTTTTACAAGATCTGACTTTTCGTAGATAATTCTCACCTTGCGCAAAGCGCAGCAAATAAGGAGTAGTGATCATGCCAGTACCAAAGCGAAAAATGTCGCGAGCACGCACTCGCTCTCGTCGTAGCATGTGGAAGACAACTCCTGCACACCTTGCAACTTGTCAGCAATGCCAACAACCAAAGTTGCAACACACTGCTTGCCCAACCTGCGGAACATATAACCGTCGACAGGTTTTAGAGGTCTGATCTGTACTCTGGCCTAACCGAGCAACTCGGGATATCGGTTAAGGAAGAGTTGCTTGAACTTGCGTTAACTCACCGCTCATTTTCATATGAAGCAGGTGGCATCCCGACCAATGAAAGATTAGAGTTTTTAGGCGATTCAGTTTTAGGACTAGTTGTTACAGATGAACTCTACAAAAGATTTCCTGATTTAGATGAAAGTAGATTAAGCCCGCTTAGATCTGGTGTAGTTAACATGCGTGCGCTAGCTCAGATTGCTCGAGATTTAAAACTTGGCGAGCATTTAAGAATTGGTAAAGGCGAAGAGGCTACAAATGGGCGAGATAAAAATTCTATTTTGGCAGATTCACTTGAAGCCTTAGTTGGAGCGATATATTTACAACATAGTTACAACAAAACTGCTGAAATCGTACTTAAGTGGATGACGCCAGCACTTGAAGCAGTATCCACACTGGGCGCCGCCTTGGATGGAAAAACTGCTTTGCAAGAGATTGCAGCTTCCTTAAATCTGACTGCACCTGAGTATGAGATTGTTGAATCAGGGCCAGACCACGATAAGAGTTTTGTGGCAGTAGCAATTGTTGGTAGTGAAAAGTTTCCTAGCGGTGAAGGTAAAAGTAAGCGTGAGGCAGAGCAAGCAGCAGCCAAACTGGCCCATGAGGTGCTGAGCAGTCGAAGTAAAAACAAGTAACTATTTAATAGTTTCATGCCAGAGTTACCTGAGGTTGAGACGGTAAGAAGTGGTCTTGAAAAATACATTCTTGGTAAGAAGATAACTAATGCTGAAAGTTTTCATCCCAGAGCGGTAAAGCCAGGCTCAATCGCGCCACTTTCTGCAGTCATTGGATCAAAAATTAAGGCGGTTAAACGGCGCGGAAAATTTCTATGGTTGGAGCTAGATCGAGATTTCACATTGGTGGCCCACCTTGGCATGAGTGGTCAATTATTAGTTCAACCAGCATTAGCACCGCTGCAAAGCCATTTACGAGCAAAGTTGACTCTTGCAGGCAGGTTTAAGAGCGGTTCAGATCAGATTAGATTTATTGACCAGCGAACCTTTGGCTGGCTTTGTGTTGAAGAGTTTGTAGGAGAAGTACCTGCGAGTGTGGCTCATATTGCTATTGATCCTTTTGAGGAAAGCTTTGATATAAATAAAGTTATTACTCGAATTAAGTCAAAAAAGTGTGCAATTAAACCTGCGATATTAAACCAAGAGATAGTAAGTGGGATTGGCAATATCTACGCAGATGAAGCTTTATGGCGGGCAAAGATTCACCCCGAGGTGGTTTGTGAGGATTTATCTGAGATTGAAATTAAGAAAGTAATTACCTCAGCCATGAGTGTTATGAAATCTGCCATAAAATCTGGCGGTACATCCTTTGATGAGCAGTATAAAAATGTTAATGGTGAAAGTGGATATTTTTCCCGATCACTGAAGGTATATGGCCGAGAAGGGGAGAAATGTTCAAGATGTGGCAGCGCTATCCACAGAATTGCCTTTGCTAATCGCTCATCTCATTTTTGCCCGCGTTGCCAACGGTAGGTGAGCGGGATTTTCCTGGTTTTTTAGATAGGTTTGCGCCTATGAGGGCGAAGCTATGTATCTAAAGAGTATGAACCTAAAAGGGTTCAAGTCCTTCGCATCCTCAACCACTCTAAATTTCGAGCAGGGCATTACCTGCGTAGTGGGGCCAAATGGTTCCGGTAAATCCAATGTGGTCGATGCACTTTCCTGGGTAATGGGTGAACAAGGTGCTAAATCTTTACGTGGTGGAAAAATGGAGGATGTAATTTTCGCTGGCACCTCCGGTAGAGCCCCACTTGGTCGAGCTGAGGTATCGGTAACCATTGATAACGCCGATGGCGTACTACCAATTGATTTTTCTGAGGTAACAATTACTCGTGTTTTATTTCGAAATGGATCATCTGAGTACTTACTAAATGGTGAGACCACAAGATTATTAGATATTCAAGAGTTGTTAAGTGATAGCGGTATTGGTCGAGAGATGCATGTGATTGTTGGCCAAGGACAATTAGATGCAATCCTGCTAGCCAATCCAGAGGAGCGAAGAGCTTTCATTGAAGAGGCAGCTGGTGTTCTTAAGCACCGAAAGCGTAAAGAGAAGGCGATTCGAAAATTAGATTCTATGCAAACAAATCTTGCGCGAATTCAAGATTTAACTGTGGAACTTCGAAGACAATTACGCCCATTGGGTAAGCAGGCAGAGGTAGCAAGAAAAGCCTCAGTAATTCAATCTGATGTCAGAGATTCCAAACTCAGATTGTTAGCTGATGATCTCACTCGCATGCGAAGTGAGATGGAGGTTGAAGTTGCTGATGAGAATGTATTGCGTGAGCGCAAGGAACAGGTAGAGCGTGAACTAAATACTGCAAGATCACGTGAGGTTGAGTTGGATGCGATAGCTGCAAGTGAGAACCCACAATTAATCACAGCACAGGAAAACTTTTATCGACTTACTGCTCAGCGCGAACAAATCCGCGGTGTTCAAAATCTTGCATCTGAGCGTGCCAGGTTTTTAGCAGAGGAAGCAGAGGAAGCAAAAGCAATTGGTCGAGATCCACAAGCATTAGAGGATGAAGCTCTTGTACTAAGGGATGAGGAATCAGCCCTCTCTGCGCAAGTGAGGATTTCACAAGAGCAGTTACAGGTTGATTCAAATTCTCTAAAGGCAATTGAAGATCAACTAGCGTTAGAAGAAAACCGCGTTTCAGCATCCTTGCGAGCAATTGCTGATCAACGTGAAGGCACTGCCCGGCAGGAGGGCCATATCAATGGACTTCGATCCAGAATAGATGCAACAACTGGTGAGATAACTCGATTAACAACTGCTACGCAATCAGCAGAGTCAAGATTAAAAAGCTACCGCGAAGGTTTTGCATTAATTGAAACTCAGATCTCATCACTGACTGCTTCAGAGCCTGGACTGGATAATTTATTTAACAAATTAAAGATTGATTTAAAAGCAGCTGAAGGTGAGTTACAGGTATTAACTGAGAAATTACAATCAACTGAAAAACTCAGAGCAGGCTCGTTAGGTAGATTGACCGCTTTCAAAGAGATTACTGATTTGGTTGCTTCCTCCCAAAACGCAGATTTGATTGAGAAAATATCAATCCTTACCTCAAATTGTGAAGCAGAGGTAAGCAAAGTTTCGGCAGATTGTGATCGAATTAAGTTTGATCTAGTTGCGATCCAAGAACGTACCAATGGTGTAAATCGTGAATATGAAGTGGCTCTATCAAAGTTAAATGACTCTGATGCAGCAATGACTGGTTTGGCAGAGCAATTAGCGGTAGCAGGACAAAATGTGAAAAACACTAGTGAAGAGTTGGACCGTCTTAATTCGGCGTTAAGTGCTGCCAGTGAACAGCGCACCTTTGATGAGCGAGATTTAGCAGCGGCAATTGCACAATTTGAATCACATCAAGCGCCACTTGAGCCAGATTTAACTCATTTAGAGGATTTAAGGTCTCAAGTTTCTGGCGCACGATCTAAGGAGGTCGAGGCTCGCTTAAGTTTGCGAACTATTGAAGAGCGAAAGGATGCGGTATCTCAACGGGCACTTGCTTTAGAAAATCAAGCAAATGCAGAGCGAGAAGCTACATCAAGATCTATCTCGCGAAGAGAGAATAGAGCCCAAGCTGCGATTACCGCACAAGAAATAGCTGATACCGCCTATGAAGCATTAATTCAGATTGAATCATCAATTTCAAAAGCAGGTACTGAGCGAGAGAGATTAGAGATATCAAGATCTGAGCGCGAAGGTGAGATATTAAGTTTAAGAACAATTGGAAGAGAGCTTGCAATTGAACTTGAGCGATTAACCTCAAGTGTTCATAAAGATGAGATTGCTCGTGCTGAACAGCGCTTAAGAATTGAGCAATTAGAGAGCAAGGCGGTTGAGGAGTTAGGTGTTGATGTTTCAACACTGTTAAGTGAGTACGGCCCAAACAATGATGTTCCAACATTTTATGAGAATGAGCAGGGGGAGTTTGTTCCAGGAGATCTAATTCCTTATCGCAGAGACCAACAGGAGAAGCGATTGGCCCAAGCTGAGCGATCATTAACTCTATTGGGCAAAATTAATCCACTAGCCCTTGAAGAGTACTCCTCACTAGAGGAGCGGTTGCGATATTTAGCTGAACAACTTGAGGATCTAAAGAAAACTAAGAAAGATCTGTTAGATATTATTAAAGAGGTGGATGATCGAGTTCAACAGATATTTACTCAAGCATATGAGGACACCGCTAGAGAGTTTGAAATTGTCTTTGCCCGACTATTTCCTGGGGGTGATGGAAAGTTAATTCTTACTAATCCATCTGACATGTTGACTTCAGGTGTTGATGTTGAGGCTCGTCCACCAGGCAAGAGAGTTAAACGGTTATCACTGCTATCAGGTGGAGAGCGATCATTAGTTGCAGTTGCCCTTCTTATTGCAATCTTTAAAGCAAGACCATCACCTTTTTATGTTATGGATGAGGTTGAAGCAGCATTAGATGACACCAACTTAGGAAGATTACTTGGTGTGTTTGAGGAGTTGCGAGAGAAATCTCAATTAATAATTATCACCCACCAAAAGCGCACAATGGAGATTGCCGATGCGCTATATGGCGTAACAATGCGTGGAGATGGCGTGAGTGAAGTTATATCCCAGCGTATTCGTGAAGTTGACGCAGTCTCTTAAAAAAGTAAATGAGTTTATTTAAGCGATTACTTAATGCAGTTAGAGCTGGCTCAGTTTCTCAGGATCAGTGGGATGAGATTAGAAGTGCCTTAATCACAGCAGATCTTGGGGTTAAGTTAGCTGACCAGGTAATTGAACAAGCTAAATCAACTAAACCAGAGGATGCTAAACAGGTCATTAAAGAGCAGTTGTCGCAATGGCTAAGCAAGAAGGATCGAAAGTTAACTCTTACACCTAATGCTGTAAGCACAATTTTGATAGTTGGGGTAAACGGCACAGGTAAAACAACTACTACAGCAAAGATTGCAAATTTAATCAAAAATGAAGGCAATAAGGTGTTGCTCGCTGCAGCCGATACCTTCCGGGCTGCTGCGGTTGATCAATTACAAACTTGGGCTAATCGAATAGATATTGAGGTGGTAACAGGTGCTGCCAATGGTGACCCAGCTTCGGTGGCTTTTTCAGCAATTAGTAAAGCAAAAAGTGAAAAGTATGACTGTCTCATCGTTGATACCGCGGGCAGATTACATACTAAGAATAATTTAATGTCAGAGTTAGAGAAGATAATTAAAGTTATTGAGAAGCAGTCGCCTATAAATGAAATTTTGTTGGTTATAGATGCCACCACCGGGCAAAACGGCATTAACCAAGCCAAGAGTTTTATTGAATCAGCAGGGGTAACTGGATTGATACTCACCAAACTAGATGGCGGGGCAAAGGGTGGGATTGGCATAGCGATTGAAAAGGAGTTTGGATTACCGATTAAGTTCACCGGCCAGGGTGAGCAGATAACAGATTTAGCCGCCTTTGACCCGGAGCAGTACCTAGACTCCTTGTTTGAGTAAGTAACACAGACTTAACAATTCTGGCCAAACTGTCACTAAACGGAAACTTTAAAAGCCACTTGATTTAACCCATCTGGGCCAAGGTATCGCTATCTCAACGGCGAGGTTTCACAATCAATACTGCGCAAGTGGTATCTGGCAATCGGAGATTAAATGGCTGAGGTAGTTCTAAACACTGGTGATACCGCATGGGTATTGGCTAGTACAGCTCTGGTGCTCTTAATGACACCTGGGTTAGCACTTTTTTATGGCGGCATGGTCCGCGCTAAAAGCGTTTTAAATATGATGCTGATGTCGATGGTCACAATCGGCATAGTTAGCGTGCTCTGGGTAATTTACGGATTTAAATTAGCATTTGGATATGAAGCAAACTCACAGTGGTATGGAGAGTTTTCATTATCTGGACTAGGTAGTGCTGTTGATGAGTTAACAAACAACGGTGGGGTGTATCCAATTCCACTTCTTGCATTTGCGGCCTTCCAACTTATGTTTGCAATTATTACACCAGCACTAATTTCTGGTGCGATTGCAGATCGAACTAAATTCACAGCCTGGGCCGTCTTTGTTGCAATTTGGGCCACGGTGGTTTACTTCCCGGTAGCTCACTGGGTGTTTGCCTTCGGAAATAAGGTTGGAGATACGGTAACTGGCGCAGGATTCTTAGCTGCGCGAGGTGTTCAGGATTTTGCTGGCGGAACAGCGGTACATATAAATGCTGGCGCAGCTGGCTTAGCAATGGCAATTATTCTTGGTAGAAGAGTTGGCTGGCGCCGAGAATCAATGCGCCCACATTCACTACCGCTAGTGCTAATTGGTG
>KB912745.1 GCA_000383815.1 actinobacterium SCGC AAA027-J17 | reverse complement strand
ATTGGCACATCCTCATTGATGGGGGCGATTACATTTGTCAGCCTTTATCAACTTGAGGTTGATATAACAATCTCAGCAATAGCAGGGGCAGCCATTGTGGTGATCACTCGAATTATCTCAATTTACTTTGATCTTCATCTGCCTAAATTTAACTCTGGTAAAAAAGCCTAAGTAATTTAAGTGCAATTTCTAAGTAAGGCGTGGGCAGATAGGATTACTAAATGGTAATCAGAGCAGCAAATGAGCACCCTGGGTACTCTGATTTTGATCGGGCAAGATTTTTAGATGAGCCGGCAAAACGTGGTGGTCGAACTGAGTTTGCTAGAGATCGCGCACGAATCATTCACTCATTTGCACTTCGCAGGTTGGCCGCTAAAACTCAAGTAGCAGTTCCATGGGCAACTGATTTTCCAAGAACCAGACTTTCTCACTCACTTGAGTGCGCACAGGTTGGCCGTGAGTTAGGAGCTGCCCTTGGTGCTGACCCAGATTTAATGGAGGGAGCATGTCTTGCTCATGACATTGGCCATCCACCATTTGGTCATAACGGGGAGGAGGCTCTTAATCTGATTGCCCAATCATGTGGTGGATTTGAGGGAAATGCTCAAAGTCTTAGATTGCTAATTAGGTTAGAGGCAAAGACAGTTTTGCCAGATGGTAAATCAATTGGTTTGAATTTAACTAGAGCATCCCTAGATGCAGCGACAAAGTATCCATGGAGTAGGGCGGTTAATGCTAAAAAGTTTGGTGTCTATGAAGATGATCTAGAGATCTTTAATTGGTATCGGCAAGGTGTTGACTCTGGCAAGAGCTCAATGGAGGCACAGATCATGGATTGGTCTGATGATATTGCCTATAGCGTTCATGATTTAGAGGATTCATTAGTATCTGGTCAAATTAAATTAGATCAATTAAGTGATGACCTACCAAAATTATTTACCGTTGCCAAGCAGATGTATTTAGCTGATATTACCGAGAGTGAAATGCAGAGTGCGTTGAACGCTTTGCAGAAATTATCTTGTTGGCCACGATATTACGATGGCACACACCGCTCACTTGCCAGGCTTAAAGATCTAGCTAGCCAATTAATTGGCAGATTTGCCCAAGCAGCAGAGGTTGCCACCCAAGAAAAATATGGTGATGGTGATTTAACTAGATACAACGCCAATTTAGTAGTTCCTAGGGCTCAACGAGTTGAGGTGGCATTACTAAAATCAATGGCTGGTCATTATGTAATTAATGCAACCGACTCACAGATTAGATACGCCGAACAACAAAAGATTCTTACCCAACTGGTGGAGGCGATTTTGGCTAGTGCGCCAGATACCTTGGAGAGTTTTTTCCTACAAGATTGGCAGCGAGCACAAACTGATCAAGCTCGACTTCGGGTAGTAATTGATCAAGTAGCATCGCTGACAGATCCAGGAGCCCTAACCCTGCATAATCGCCTTGTTAACAGGGGTTAATTTAACTTGTCGCTTTTGAAACTAGGATAGGAAGTATGGCCGGCCGTATTAAAGATGAGGATGTTACATACATCCGAGATCACTCACCACTTGATGATGTTGTTGGTGATTATGTTCAACTTAAAAATGCTGGCGGTGGTCAGAAAAAAGGATTGTGTCCATTTCATGATGAAAAAAGTCCCTCATTTCATGTAACTCCAAGTAAAGGATTTTTCCACTGCTTTGGTTGTCAGGTGGGCGGTGATGTAATTGCATTTATTATGAAGCTAGAGCATCTAACCTTTACTGAAACTGTTGAGCGATTAGCTGATCGAATTGGTTACACCCTGCGGTATGAAGCAGGTGGGGTAAGTACTGGGCCATCAATAAATAGATCTAGGTTGGTGGCGGCAAACACCGCAGCATCTCTCTTTTATCAGGAGCAATTACAACTTCCAGCTGCCCAACATGGCAGAGACTTCTTAACAAAACGAGGCTTTGATCGAGATGCTGCTAAAAACTTTAATGTTGGTTACGCCCCAGATGAGTGGGATGGGCTTTATAAAAATCTAAAGGGAAAAGGCTTTACCGATGAGGAGTTAAATCTTGCTGGCTTAGTAAAAGAGGGAAGTAAGGGGATGATTGATCGATATCGCAATCGATTAATCTGGCCAGTTAAAGATATCTCAGGGGATGTAGTCGGATTTGGTGCAAGAAAGCTAGCAAGTGATGAGGTTGATACTGGGCCAAAGTATTTAAACTCTCCAGAAACTCCAGTTTATAAAAAGAATCAGATTTTATATGGCTTAGATATGGCTAAAAAAGAGATTGCAAAAAATCGCCAGGTTGTAATTGTTGAAGGTTATACCGATGTGATGGCTGCTCATCTAGCTGGTGTTACCACCGCAGTTGCCACCTGTGGCACAGCATTTGGTGATGAACATATTCGAATAATTAGAAGATTGTTAATGGATGCAGATGCATTTAGAGGAGAGGTAATCTTCACCTTTGATGGGGATGCAGCTGGTCAAAAAGCTGCCCTTCGAGCATTTGAAGATGATCAAAAATTTGTTGCACAAACATTTGTGGCAGTTGAGCCAAGTGGCATGGATCCATGTGAGTTGCGCCAAGCCCAAGGCGATGATGCGGTTAGAAACTTAGTCGCAAGAAGAGTGCCACTTTTTGAGTTTGCCATTAAATCTGTGATTGCAAATTATGACATCACAGCTGCTGAAGGAAGAGTTAATGCGCTAAACCAAGTTGCGCCATTAATTGGCAAGATAAGAGATGCTTCATTACGGCCAGAGTATGTCCGCTTACTTGCCGGCTGGCTGGGTATGGAGGTTGATATTGTTTCAACTGCAGTTAAGAAAAGTGGTGGTGCAACTACTGCTGCAAGTGACAAACGAGTAAATCTAACGGATCCAGTTTTAGTATTAGAGCGTGAGGTATTAAAGGTTAGATTACAACTGCCAACCCTGTCTCATAGTTGGGTGGATTTAGAGCCGACCGCCTTTTCATTTGCTCTTTATAATCAACTGCGAACTTTAATTGATAATCAAAGTGAGTTTAATATTCAAGAGTTAATTGATCAGGCAGACTCTGAAGAGCTTAAATCCTTAATCACTGAGTTAACGGTGGAGCCGATCAGAACCGATGGTGAGGTCTCAGATCGTTACATCACCAGTATTTTCGCTCGTTTGCGCGAGGTGGCATTGAGTAGATCAATTGCTGAGATTAAATCCACATTGCAACGATTAAATCCAGTAGAAAATGATGCGCAGTATCAAGAGATCTTCACGCAGTTAGTTGGCATGGAGGCAGCCAGGCGTGTGCAAAAAGAGTTAGCACTAGGGGAGAGTTAAAACTTGAATAAATTAGGCGTAGGTTTGAGCGCCTTTAATTTTTCGCTACTATTTGCCCTCAGCAATCTTTAACTAGATTGATTTTTCCCTGATAGCTCAATTGGCAGAGCAGCCGGCTGTTAACCGGCAGGTTCTTGGTTCGAGTCCAAGTCAGGGAGCATGGCGCTATTTAGAGTTCAAGTTTCACTTCCTGACCGTCCAGGATCCCTTGGTGCGGTGGCATCTGCAATTGGATTTGCCGGCGGAGATATTCGCGGGCTTGTTGTATTACGAAGTGAAAATGGCCGTGGCATTGATGACATCACAATTGCAGTTCCAGGCAGTGATCCAACAGATTTAGTAAATGTCTTAACCTCAATTGGTGGGGTTGAGGTAATTTCTATTACCCCAGTTGATTAGTATTTAACCTCTTGTAATTGCTTGGCCGATTGCTCAGGCTCTAAATCCATAATAAAAGCACCCATTGCAGACTCAGAACCAGATAGATACTTTAATTTTCCAGGTTGACGCCTAACCGAGACGATCTGCCAATGCAATCGCATGCTATCTCGGCCAGAATTTACTGGCGCCTGATACCAAGAGGCGATGTATGCCATCTCAATTCCGAATACACCATCTAACCTAGTCAACGCCTCCTTGGCGATTGCTGGAAAGAGTTGGGATTGATTTTCATCTAACTCACTGATACTTGCCGCCCCACGCTTTGGCGCAATATGAATTTCAAATGGATACCTTGCCGCATATGGCACAAATGCAATCCACTCACTATTTTCACAAATTATCCGCTTCTTATCTTTAATCTCCCGAGCGATTACATCATCTAGTAAGACTCGGCCAGTTTTTGAAAGGTGTGAGGCAGCAGCTTGCAACATTTTTTCAACTCTTGGTGGGATAAATGAGTAAGCATAAATCTGACCATGTGGATGAGAAAGTGTTACCCCAACCTCCTCGCCTCGATTTTCAAATGGAAATACATACTCAATGTAGGAAAGTTTTGATAGCTGAGCATCTCGATCCTTCCAAGCCTCTAAAACAGTTCTAATCTGTTGCGGACTAAGTTGGGCAAAGGTTGATCCATGATCTTGGGTATAACAAACAACCTCACAAGCACCTGCAGCATCAGCATTTGGGGTATCAAAACCAATTACAGCTGGCAGTTTGTAATTATCTCCTGGTGTAGTCAATGCTGGTGAGCGATTGGTAAAAACCACCACCTCGTAATTGCTATCTGGGATCTCAGTTAACTTATCGCCATTAGAGACACATAATGGGCAAAGCTCCTTTGGTGGCAGAAATACTCGGTGTTGACGGTGTGATGCCACCGCTACCCACTCATTTACTAATGGATCTAAGCGAAGGTGACCAATACCAGGTTGTGCTTTGTCATCACGTTTATCAACTGCAGTACGAGAAATCTCTTTGCTATCGTAATAATAAATATCTCGCTCGTCAGAGAGTTTTAAATCAGAGCGAAAAACTCCGCCCGATAATTGTTTGGCCATAATGGGTTAAGCGTAGTGCAAAGAATTAATGCTTTATTTGTTTAGCGCAGCTATCTGTTGGTTTTTTACTCACCGTAGGCTTTGGGGTTGGTGTTGGTTTTGGTAATTCTGGTCCTTGCATCAGGTTGATGGTGAATGGAATTTCATTGTCAGCGTGAGTCTTTGAGATATCTACATAATTTAAGGTTCCCTCTGTTACCCCAGCAGGCAGGCCTTCGATGCTTAACTCCCACCTTCCGCTAGCAGAGCGAACCGGGGTTTGTTTTTTCACCTTAATATTTTTATCGGTTGGTCTAAATACCACTGTGCCGGTAACAACTGGACTACCAATACTTCTAAAGACCTCAATATTTACCACCACTGGCTTATTGGTATCAGTACTTGCTGCTGAAATTAGATTCATCCTGGTGGGTTCATTAACTGGCATCATGTCAGCTGCCTCTGGTTGCCACTTACCCTTAATCAAGGACATGAATTGATCTGGTGTTCCCCTAAATACATTTAAATCTAATCTAGAGCTTGGCACACCATATTTCTTTCCAATGCCACAGGAGGAGTACTGCCAAATTTGCCACTGTGATGAACAGTTTGCAGTGCTCCAAGAGTGAACAAAGCAACCAATATTAGTTCGCTGTCCTGGTTGAGCAATTGGATCAGCAGGATTAATTCCATAGTGGGCAAGCCAGAGGGGATATTGGCGCAAGATTTCACTTCGCTCCATCGCCATCTCTAAAAACTGGGCATAAGAATAAAGAAATGGTTTGCGACCAGTTTTCTCTTCAACAGTTTGTAACCAGGTCTCGGCCCAAAGCGTTACTAAACTTCTAGGCATAGTCTTTACGCAATTGCTGCCACTTTTTTTCACACAATTATTTTCTAAATCAAGTGCAACTGGTAGATCTCGCTCGTTATATCCGCCTAAGGAGGCTAATCGCCAAATTACTTTTTGTGCCTGCGCTTTTGCATCTCGAATAATGTAATCTCGATCCTCGCTATTTGGTAAGTAAGCAAAGTGATACATACCGGTGTAAAGACCAGCAGCTTGGGCAGCATTTCGATCTCCAACTAGCCATTTCATAGTTGTTTGGTCAGCCTTTTCCTGAGAATCTGAACCTTTAATAATCACAAAGCGCATGCCAGCATCAAACTTCTGTTTAAAATCAATAGGTTGATCATTTGGGTGTTGCCACCTGCTGATATCTGAGCCTTTTATTCTGCCACCAGTTAATTTACTTGTTGCCTCAGTGATGAAGAGAGCGTTGTTACTAGCAAATGTTTTTGAGTTATCAACCTTGAAGTTAGCTGTCTTTGAAATTGTCTTTTTCTTGCCGACTAAAACGGTGGCTCGATACTGGCCTTCAGCTTTAATCGCAGTGGCAACTGTGGTGATTCGCCAAGAGCCAACTGCCGATGCAGTGGCCTTAAGTGGCGTCTCTTTCCAAGCAACTCCATCAAAACTTTGAATAGTAATTTTGGCTTTAGCTGCCGGCTTTACCTGTCCATAAAATGTAACTAATGATTCACCAGCATTTGGTGTGCTCTCAACATTAAATGAGACCGCAGTTTTTGCAGTTGCACCACTTGCAGATGGCACCAAGCCCAAAGTAAGAACAAGTGCAATTACGGCAGCGGCTAATCTTCTCACCGCTCTATTATTGTGGGTGAGATCCCTAAAACTGATTTAATCGCATCATTTAAAGCTTGAGTGTGGGATGGATTACGAGTTTTCTTAAAATCATGAGGGTTTGCAAACTTTTGACTATCAGCAAAATCTAAGGTTAATTGATCATTCTCATAAGAAACTAATCTGGCATCAAAAAATGCCAACCAGGTGATTCGATCCTTTTCTAGCAGTAAATCTAAAACTTCATTCCAACGGGATTTGATTTGATCTAGATTCATTTATTTATACTAATAAGCCATAGGCAATTAGTGCCAGCAATAAAGCCATCGCCAATCTTTGGGTTAATCTCTTTGTTAAAAAGCTCTTAAAGGCTGGAATAAAGGTCAGTAAAAAGACTAAGGCACCGGAGACAATCAAAACTAAACTTTTAGGCAGGTTTTGCTCGCTGCCAGTTTGGTAGCGAAGGTTGATTAAGCCCATTGCCAAAATTGCATATGAACCAAAACGATAATTATTTAATGGATTCATTTCTTAGGAATCCTTAATGAGTGCATGCCACCATCAATGTTTATTGCGGTACCGGTAACAGATGCTTGCAGCGGACTTGCTAAAAAGATGATCGCATTTGCAATCTCAGCAGGAGCTACCAATCTACCCATAGGTTGCCTGGCCTCTAGCGCGGTTCGAGCAGCCTTTGAATCAGCTGATTGGTCAAGCAATTTTTTCACCCAAGGTGTATCAGTAGTTGCAGGGTTTACCGCGTTGACTCTAATTCCATCAGCAAGATGATCAGTTGCCATTGCCAAAGTTAATGTCATCACCGCTCCCTTTGAAGCGCTATAGGCGGCGCGATTTGGAATTCCATCGATTGCCGCAATTGAAGCAGTGTTTACGATGGCAGCTGACTTACTTGCTCGAAGTAATGGAATTGCATGTTTTGAAACTCTTGCAGTTCCCACCACATTTATATTTAAAACTTTATGCCAAATTTCATCAGTCTCATGTTCAACTGTTGTTAAAGATCCAATTCCAGCGTTATTGATTAAAACATCCAAAGTTTTACTTGATTTTTTAAACTCAGCAAATGCATTTTCAACCGATGCGGCATCTCCGATATCGCACTTGATAAAGGTGGCATAAGCTGCCATATCACCCTGATTAATATCAAAACCAAATACTGTTGCCCCGCGCTCTTTCAATCCCTTAGCAACCTCAAGGCCAATGCCAGAACCTGCGCCAGTGATAATTGCAGTGAGGCCTAAGAACTCTTTATCCATAACATCTTTTCCGATCTGCTATCTCAGTAGGCGAACAGTATTCACTATTCCAACACGCTCCTATACTATTAGCAGAATGTTGATATTGCGCTCTATTGCTGGATTTTTCTTATGAGCCATATAGCAGTTATTAACACCGCATCTGAACCGTATCGGTTAGTAAAAGAGATTAATGGCAAGTACTTTGAAATTGACGGCATTAAAAACTTATCTCAAGCGCTGGTTATGCATTTACCTGTATTTCGAAAAGCTTATGAGTCCTCTGGCAGTAAAGAGATAAAGGGTGAATTAACTGCGCCAGTTGCTATAGATACTGAAGTTTGGGGGGCAGGAGTTACCTACCAACGATCACGGGATGCCAGAAAAGAAGAGAGTGGAATCCCAGATGTTTACCAATTAGTTTATGAAGCAGATCGGCCAGAGTTATTTTTTAAAGCTACTGCACGTAGAACGGTTGGCCACTTAGCTGAGGTTGGAATTAGAGCTGATGCATTGACCTCAGTACCTGAGCCTGAGGTTGCAATTGTGATGAATAAGTTTGGTGAATTAATCGGAATGAGTATTTGTAATGATATGACCTCAAGAAATATTGAAGGAGAAAATCCACTCTATCTTTCCCAAGCAAAGATTTACTATGGATCGAATGCATTAGGTCCAATGATTCGTCCAATTTGGGAGATTGTAGATCACGATAAGTTAGAGATTTATGCAAAAATTGAAAGAGCAGGCTCCATTGTTTGGCAGGCAGAGACCTCACTTAAATCTTTAAACAGATCCTTTGATGATCTAATTGAGTATCTATTTAGGTGCCAGCATTTTCCAGTTGGGGTGATTCTCTCGACCGGTACTGGGATTGTGCCCCCACTTGATATTTCACTTATGGCAGGGGATTTAGTTACCATAACCGTTGATCAAATTGGCACCTTAGTAAATAAAGTTGCACTAACTCCTGAAGATATCAATGATCGGATTAAATAATGAGTGAACAAGTTGTTTGGACCCAGTGGGATGATTTAAATGTACCAAGTAAATTCAAGCGCTTATCACCTGCAACAACTCCGGCAGAAACTGGCGATCTTTCTGAAGTAACTTTTTATGTGCCAACCTACTTAGGAGGCCGGCCTGCTCTTGAGTTAACTAAAAAGATGCCTAACTTGAAAGTATTACAGGTTCCAAATGCAGGTTATGACGATGCTATGGAATTTTTGCGCCCAGGAATTACTTTGTGTAATGGCCGAGGAATTCATGATGATTCAACAGCTGAGCTTGCAGTTGGCTTAACAATTGCCTCCCTACGCGGCTTTGCCACCTTTGTAAGAGACCAAGATAAAGGTGAGTGGGTAAATAAGAATTACGATTCAATTAATGATCGAAAAATCGGAATTGTTGGTTTTGGCTCAATTGGCTCCACTATCGCCAGAATGCTCTCTGGTTTTTCAGTTGAGATCGTAGCCTTTACTCAATCTGGTCGAGATAACACAATTGCAATTACTGATTTAGATAAACACTTACCCTCTCTTGATGTAGTAATTTTGATTTTGCCGCTGACAAAAGAGAGTAAACACCTATTTGATGCTCGTCGTCTGGCACTTATGAAGGATGGAGCGCTGTTAGTAAATGTTGCCCGTGGCCCAATTGTTGATACCGACGCACTTGTTAAGGAGCTTAACTCAGGTCGAATTATTGCTGGTCTTGATGTTACTGATCCTGAGCCACTTCCAAAGGGTCACCCACTTTGGTCTGCCAAGGGAGTTTTAATCTCACCACATGTGGGAGGAAATTCATCTGCATTTGAAAAAAGAGCTCGAAGATTAATTGAATCCCAATTAAATTTACTTGCGCAAGGCAAACCGCTTAATAATGTTATCGTGGCTGGTAATTAGGCCAATACTTCTTAATTTTTTCTCGTAAGAAATCTGCACTCTCATGCATCTGATCCATGCCATCCACACCATCTTCAATTGAGATCCAGCCATCAAAGCCAACATCTTTTAAGGTTTTAAATATCGCATCGTAATCATTTAAACCTTTACCAATTACGCCATGCTTAAAAAATGAAACATAACCAGCACTTCCACCTTCGGCTTTTCGCAAATCTTCAATAGTTCCATTAGCAAGATAACGATCTGATGCTCCCATTGAGACAACTCGATGCCTAACTTTTTCTAGTAATTCAAGGGGGTCTTCACCTGCTGCGATTGCATTGGATGGATCAAATTGAACTCCAAAAATTGGAGAATCAATACGGCTAATGAGATCCACAAATACATCCATCATCTGGGCAAATTCAGGTTCGGTCCAGAAATCATCTTTGTAATGATTTTCAATAACTAATGTGACTCCTACTTTTTCAGCTTCTACTAAACATTTTTCAATGGAATCAACGACATAGCCCATACCTTGCTCACGAGTAATATCTTTTCGACGCTGACCTGATAAAACTCGGCAGAGCTTGGCTCCTAATTCTGCGGACATCCGGATTGAATGTATCTCGTGATCAACTTGTTGCTGTCTTAATTCAGGATCAGGTATTGTGAAATCTGGTGAACAACACATCATTGGAATGACCATGCCAGTCTCTTCAACTGCTCTTCTAACCTTTGGCCAATTAGCAGGATCTTTAATATCGGCAAAGTTGTTGTAAAACTCAAGCCCATCAACATTTAACTCATCAGCAAGTTTTATCCATTCATAAATACTCATCTGACCTGAAACCAACTGCTTAATAAATCCCTTTGGAAAGGCGGCTAACTTTGGCATTACTTCTCTGGATTCCTGCCAATTATTGAAAACTGTTCCAACTCAACTACAGATCCAGTAAATGGACGAGATTCATCTCCCAGCCAGTAAATGCATGCACTTGCTAATTGCTCAGGTGTACTCATCACACCAGATGGAATGTTTTCTTTTCCTAACTTCTCTGGCCATTTTTCTGGTAAACCCTTTTTAATCTGATCAACATACTCACGCTCAGTCAAAATCCAACCAGGATTGATCAGATTAAATCTGACCTGATCTGTGCCATGGGCGTTAGCTAAATTTCGAGTCATTGTTTGCAACCCTGCCTTACCAATGCTGTATGCAAGCAGTGATGATTCACCGCTGTAGGCATTAATTGATCCAATATTTAATACCGCACCCTTACTTTTTTTAAGATGCTCATAACAGGCTTGGATTAAAAAAAGTGCAGATTGCAAATTAACAGTTATCGTCTTAGCAAAAGCCTCTGGTGTGATCTGAGAGAGGTTATTTCGCTCAATTATTGCAGCGTTGTTAACTAAGCCATCAATTTGGCCAAATGATTTAATAGCGCAATCAACAATCTCAGCAGGTGAATCCGCCTTTGCTAAATCAGCAATACATAACACCGCATTTTTCCCAAGGTGATCTACTACCTTTTGGCCAGCTACTTTATCAATCCCATGAATTACTACCTTCGCCCCTTCAGCAACTGCTCTAACTGCAATTGCTTTGCCAATTCCGGAGGTAGCACCGGTAATAATTATTACCTTATCTTTTAATCTCATAATTATTCGGGCCTAATTACAGATTTTAAAATCTCACCAGATTGCATCTTTTCAAATGCCACCTGCCAATCTTTAATTGGAAAGACCCCACCTAAAACTGGTTTTAAATCTAACTTTTCACTTTCTAATAACCTTAAAACTCGCTCCCACATCGGCCAGTTATGTGAAAAACTTCCACGCAGAGTGACATTTTTTGCCACCAATGGATCAAGTGAAAAATCTAGAGGCTGTGGCCCCCAACCAACTTTAGAGATCCAACCATTTGGTCGGATTACCTCTAACGCGTTTTTTAGTGATGCGCTAACACCTGCTGCATCAACCACACCATCTGCACCCAAGCCATCTACTGATCTTGCCCATGAGCTGGCATCTCCAATAATTACTTCGGCTCCATATTGTTTTGCAATCTCTAATCTTTTTTTATCTTTCTCAAGTCCTACTAATGCAACCTCAGCACCTGCCAATTTCGCCATTGCAGCGCATAAAACACCAATTGGTCCAGGTCCATAAACCACAATTCGATCTCCTGGACGAACAAAACCAGGTGCAATAGTTGCGCTATAGGCAACTGCGCAAGGCTCTGTCATTGCTGCGTATTCAAATGAGATATTTGCTGGAATTTTATGAAGTAACCGTGATGCCACTTTGGCATATCTAGTCATTCCACCATTAACGCCATAACCAAATCCCTTTCGAGTTGGATCTAAGTTGTATTTACCTTCTCTGGTAAGGGGTGAATCAGTATCAATTACTGCAGCGGTTTCGGTAACTACGCGGTCGCCAAGATTCCATTTGCCAGCTGCCTTTACATTTTTACCTAACTCTTTTATTACGCCGCAAAACTCATGCCCTAAGACAACTGGGTAATTAACCGCCCAGGAGTTTGTGCCATGCCATTGGTGAAGATCAGAGCCACAAACACTTACCGCCTCCACCTGCATAATCACATCATCATCACCAAAGGTTGGGTAATCAATCTCCTGTAACTCAACACTTCCAGGCTTAGCCGAGAAGTTAACAACAGCGATGGATTTCATAACTTCCTACCTAACTCTTGGCGTAATTGGAATATCACCATATGCATGAACCTTTTCACAAATTTTTCTAAGAACCTCTTCTACATTTCCAGCACCCTTTGAAAAAGAATCTGCATCAATTGCCAGGGGAGCGCCAATTACAACCAATGGTGCGCCATATGAGGGAGATGCAATTGCTTGCTCAAGTGATAAACCACCAACAGCTTGGACTGGAATACCAACTGCATCAACAACTGCTTTTAATTGATCAAGTGGATTTGGTGCCACCTCACCCCTTGCAGCAATGCCACGTCGTTCGTCATAACCAATATGGTGAATGATCATGTCACAACCTAAATCTTCAAGTTGGCGAGCGCCATCGACCATATCTTCACAACCTAAGTTATCTCCCATCACCGTGATGCCGTAATCCTTACCAGCTTGCACAACTACTTTGATTGTTTCAGGATGGGCCCTGGCCATAACAACTACATGAGTGGCCCCTGCCTTTGCCATCATCTCTGCTTCCAGATATCCACCATCCATTGTTTTTAAATCCGCCACCACTGGTGTATTTGGAAACTCTTTTCGAAGTGCACGTACCCCATGTAATCCTTCAGCCAAAATAAAAGGTGTACCGGCCTCTAACCAATCAACCCCAGCGCGCATTGCAGTGTGGGCCATCTCCATTGCCTCTTTGATATCAGTTAAATCTAGCGAGACTTGAACAATTGGTTTCACTTATAAAACTCCATACTTAGCAAATGCCTCACTTGGGGCCATGCCATCCTTTACTGCATTTCTAAACAAATTCTCTCCGGAGTTTTTCTCCTCCAC
>KB912744.1 GCA_000383815.1 actinobacterium SCGC AAA027-J17 | reverse complement strand
TTGCAATTTGTAGATCATGTCGCTTGGTATCAAGATCGGCAACAATTGCCTCAACCTTCCAATATCGATATTTATCTAAGACATTTCTCCGATCAAAATTTTCATTCGAGATGGCTGGCGTACTAATAAATTACGCAATGTTCCGTAGGTGTACTCCTGAGCTGTTTGAGCTGCAAATATACAAAGGGCAACAATGCCTAGTAAGCCTGCGGCATTACTAAAACTTAAAGTAACCCCACTAGGTAGAGCTAAAACATCTCGACCAATTCTTACTCCTCGCTCACCATTTCCCTCTGGTGAATCAACCAATAAAAATAACAGCGAGGTGGTTAAGCCGGTAACAAAGGTGACAGCCGCAATGGTTGATAGAGAAAGAGATGGTCTTTTTAATTTAGTGAGTTCAGCTCTAAATACATTCCACATAATTAATTACCTGTCATTTCAAAAAATGTATCCTCAAGGGAAGCACGAACTGGCGTAAGGCTTGCTAAGACAATTCCTGCCTCAAAAGCTGCCTTATTAAATTTCGCAGAGAAATCACTCTCTCCTGTTACATGCACAGATTCATCAATAACAGTTGCATTGTGTCCGGCGCTCTGTGCAATCTTTACTAACTTATCAAGATCATTTCGATTTTCAGGCTTTGCCACAATTACTGGTTGTTGTTTGGCCAGTAACTCACTTGTTTTACCAGAGAAAATAACCTTGCCAAGACGAAGCATCACTAAGTAATCACTAATCATCTCAATCTCAGATAAAAGGTGGGAGGAGACGAAAACTGTTGTGCCGTTATCGGCTAACTTTCTAAGTAATGCTCTAACCTCTTGAATTCCTGCTGGATCCAAACCATTTGTTGGCTCATCAAGAATTAGTAGCTTTGGATTTGGCAATAAAGCTGCAGCAATACCAAGACGTTGCTTCATACCCAATGAGTAAGTTTTATACTTTGAGTCACCTCTATCTCCAAGGTCTACTAAATCAAGTAATCCTTGAATAATTCCAGTATCAAATCCACCTAATTTTGCTAACACCGTTAAGTTCTGAGTACCAGTTAAAGCTGGATAAAAAGCTGGCCCTTCAATCATTGAGCCAACATTAGGTAAGTATTTTTCTGGCTCAGAGATTGATTCACCTAGTACATGGCCACTTCCTGTAGTTGGCTTTATTAAACCAAGTAACATCCTGATAGTTGTAGTTTTTCCTGAACCATTCGGGCCAACAAAGCCACAAATACTTCCCATTGGAACTTCAAAATTGGCATGAGATAGCGCCATTCGATCGCCATACTTTTTGGACAAATCGGCAACATCAAGTGCTAGAGGGAAGGACATGGGAGAAATTGTCCCATTAAAGTATTGGAAAACTACTTAAGTAACACACCGATTACTAATAAAAATGAGTAAATGCTGAGAAAAACAATTGATGCTTGGAATAATTTCCCAGCATTAACCTCACTTGGCTGCCTAGTTAATTTAATCAATTGTCGCTTCCAGCCAGCAATTAGTAACAAGGTGATCACTGATAGCCAGATTGGCAACTGCGCACTTTGTATTACCAATAGGGAAACAACCACCATCGCAAGTGAGTGAAACCACATTTGATTTATTACAGATTTAATCGGAGCAACTACCGGCAACATAGGAATTCCAGCAGCTTTGTAATCATCCTTATAGCGAACTGCCAATGCCCAAAAATGTGGTGGGGTCCAGAAAAATACAGTTAAGAAAAATAGCCAAGAGGTGAGGGTAAGTGAGCTGGTAACTGCTGCTTGACCAATCAAAACCGGCATGCAGCCGGCAATCCCACCCCAAACAATGTTTTGTGAGGTGTGTTTTTTTAATGCCAGTGTGTATCCAAATACATAAAAAGTGATCGCAAGAAATGTTAATAAGGTTGCAACAGGTGTGGTGAAGGCAGCAAAGATACTTAAGGAAATAATTGAAATTACGGTGGCGAAAATTAACCCATTTGTTTTAGATATCTCACCTGTTGCAATCGGTCGCTTTGCAGTTCGCTTCATTAGTAGATCAGATTTAGCCTCAATCACCATATTAAATGCATTAGCCCCACCTGCTGCAAATGTTCCACCTACTAAGCACCAAACAGTTACCGCTAAATCAGGCACACCATCGCTTGCTAAAAACAAAGCAGGAAGAGTGGTGACAAGTAGGAGTTCAACTACTCGCAATTTCATCAACGAGATGTAATTTTTCATTTGCACTAACTCTACCCTTGATAAGGTGAGTAATTTTTACGGATTTGTTGTGAAAGGATTACTTTCTGGCACTGGTGGTGTTAATCCGCTCACAGCTGGCTTGGTAATTGTTCCCAGCATTCGATCAATTGCACTACGAGCTGCATCTTGCAATCTTCTTGTTCTGCCAACATCATCAGCTAACACCACAAAGACATACTCTTTATCACCAGAGGTTGCAAAGCCAGCAAGTGAAACCGTGTTTCGAATTGAACCAGTCTTAGCTCTTACTAAACCAACCGCTTGTGGTGCTGTTGAATGGTATCTACCTATTAACGTGCCAGACTCACCACTTATCGGTAGTGAATCATAAATAACTTTAAGTTTAGGCTCAGTTTTTAACTTTAATAACAACTGGGAAACTGTTACCGCACTTACCCTATTTTCACCACCAATGCCTGAACCATCAACTAATTTCATCCCAGTGGTATCAACGCCGAGCTCACTGATCTTGTCGTTGGCCATTTGATTTAAGCCAGTTCTAGTTAAAGGATAGCCATTTTTACCAGTAGCTAACATTGCAAGTCGTTGCGATAAAACATTATCGCTATAAAGAAGTGCAAATCTGATCATTTTGTGTAATGGCGGAGATGAAACCTCTGCAATCTTCTCAGTTATTAAGGATTCAACCTCAACAGTTTTACTTATTGGTTTATAAGCTACTGATGACTTTCGCTTTAATGCCCGTTTGGCATATAAAATATCGGAGTTATTAACCCCTTTATATATAAGATTTATCTTCTTTAAGGATTTATCAGATGCAAATGCAGCTTTAATCAATGCTGGCATATATGCCCGCTTATTGGCATCTCGATACTTTGCATTTGAGGTAATCCAAGGATCATTGTCTCCCCAGATAACAAAGACGCCCTTTTTCTCAGTTTTATAGATCGCAGTCTTAAAAACTGTTGAGGTATCTAGTGTTAGTGCAATTGCAGAGGTTGAAATAATCTTTAAGACCGAGGCTGGCTTTCTGAGTTTGCTAGCTCCATCTTGATAAACAATTTCATTACTAGCACCATTAATTAAGATAACACCAGGGCTTCCCAAGTACTTTGAGCCTAGGTACTTGAAAAATGGCTCAGGTAAAACATCAACTGCATTTGCGGGTTGTAAGTTAAATAAAAGTATGAATAAAACAAGTACAGAAACTCTTTTCATTTACTAACCACCTTGCGCTTTAATCTGCCTTGAGTCATAGCTGCACCAAGTATTACAAATACTGCACCAATTGGTTCATGCCAAGTTATCTGCTCTCCTAAGAATATCCAACCAACAATAACTGCAACCACTGGTGTTACATATGTAACGGTACTAGCAATCGACCCACCTGCTGCTGCAATTATTGAAAAATTCCAAATATAGGCAAAACCACTTCCTAATACTCCTAACGCCAGCACAGCTAATAATGGTGTTAGTCGATAATTTTCTTCTGCAATGCCATCAAACAAATAAAGTGGCAACAATGTAATTGCTGCCATGCATAGTTGAATAGTTGCTGCCGCCTCAGGTTTTAAACCAAGTGGCAATATCTTTCGAGTGGTATATGGAAATGAGTATCCATAACAAGAAACAGCTAGTAGAAGTGCAACCACGCCTATTAATTGGTTATCGCCTATTCCTTTCCAGATTCCTAAGACCACCATAACGCCAGTTGCACCTATAAGTAAGCCAATGATTTGTTCACTCTTAAGCTTTTGTTCTCTGAAAAGCAGCAACATAAATACCATCGTCATCAGCGGGGTTGTGGCGTTAATAATTCCAGCCACTACGGAGGTTACATATTGCTGGGCAAATGCAAATAAAATTCCAGGCACAACATTAAGCATCAGGGCAACAATCCAAAGTTTTCGCCAAGTACTTTTATCTTTTGGTAGCGCAATCTTGCGCACCTTTACGATAATTAATAAGGTAATTGCTCCCAACGCACATCTGACAAAAGCAACCCCAAATGGAGTTAAAAATTCAAGCCCAAGTTCAATAAAGATGAAGGAGCAACCCCAAGTCACACCTAGCGCAATATAGGCAGGAAGCCATGATTTTCTCATCATTACTCCTTAGCCCTTAAGGTTTACTTATGACCGAATCATCTGTTGGACCTGGTGAGTTCTACCAGGTTGTTGGCGTAGGCCCACACTCTAAACCATGGCCGACTGAGAATCACTTTGATTTAGAACTTCTTGAGCATGGTGATCGGAGAAATGTCTTAGATAAATATCGATATTGGAAGGTTGAGGCAATTGTTGCCGATCTTGATACCAAGCGACATGATCTACAAATTGCAATTGAAAATTGGCAACATGATTTAAATATTGGATCAATTGTTAGAACAGCAAATGCCTTTAATGTTTCAGCAGTTCATATTGTTGGAAAACGGGATTGGAATCGACGTGGTGCGATGGTGACTGATCGCTATTTAACTGTGCACCATCATGCAACAGTTGAGGAGTTTAAAACCTGGTGTGATGAAAATAAATTACCAATTATTGGAATAGATAATCTGCCGATCTCAAAATCACTAGAGAGTGCTGATTTACCCAAAAAATGTGTGATGTTATTTGGTCAAGAGGGTGCTGGTATGAGTGATGAAGGGGTAGCTGTTTGTTCAGTTGTCCTTGGGATCTCTCAGTATGGCTCAACTAGATCGATGAATGCATCCGCAGCTGGCGCGATTGCGATGTATGCCTGGGCGATGCAACATTTAAATCCAAGCAATCACCCAAAAAATTAAGCCTCGTCAATTACCTCAGTAACAGCATCTAATCTTCTAATAATTTCATCTGCCTCATTTTCACGTCCTAATTTGCGAAGGGTGAGGGCAATCTTTCGCTCAATATCAATAATAAATTCAAAATCCTTAAACTCAGCCTCAGTCACACTCTCTAATACATTCTCAAGTGTCATAAGCGCCTCTTCATACTGGGCAAGTCCCATCTGGGCTTTACCTAACTCAAAAGATGAGTAGGTCTCTCTTCTGTGATCATGAGCAGTAACAAAAACATCTAGAGATTTTTGAGCAGAGATTAACGCCCCTTGCGCGTCCCCTAACTCAGTTAAACAGTGAGCGATCTTTTGATCACATCTTGCCACATTAATTACCTCTTTTAACTTCTTAAACAACGCCCTTGATTCTTTAAAAGCCTCTAAGGATTTTTCATAATTTTTTAACTCCCGGTAGGCGCAACCTATGAGATGAAGATCATTTGCAGCTCCGGAATCATTGCCATCTACTAAATGCTCCTGCACACACTCATTCATGCACTCAATAGTTTTTTCATACTCCTTTGAGTTAAACCACCACTCACCTAATGTGCAGGCAAGCTCAATCGCCATTGGCGACTTTGTCTCTCGTAGTAAATCAACCGCTTTACTCATTGCATTTGCAGCTTCATTCATCCGCTTAAGTTGATTTAAGTTGTAACCAATTGCTGAATAGGCTTGAGCTAAACCTTCAGTTGGTGCGATCGCACCTAAATCTGCGTAAATATCTCTGGCGGTCTCAGCAAGTGCTAACGCTTCATCATATTGACCACGTGCATAAATACGGGCACTTAATTCGTAATAGGTATTTGCTCGATCTAAACCTTGGACCTCAGGGATTCTCTCCCAAAGCATCTCTTCAGTAATTATCTCTTCAGAGTTAATATCTTCATTCTCTGAGTTATCTGACAACTTTGACCTTTCACATTCACTAGTTGGCGCTTCTCATAACCCTAGCATTTACTAACCTCGCCTTGGGTGGGAATTGGCTAAGAACGCACCCACAGGTTGATGCCATTAGCTGCCCGCTCAACCATCGCAAGCACCTTTTGATACTCATCTAACTGCTGGCCGTAGGGGTCTGGAACTGAAAGTAAGTGGGCATCTGCGCCATCTGGATCAATCCCTGAAAGTTCTGGATCAAAGGATCTAAACATAAATACTTTCTCCAGATCTAGATCACTTTCTGCCATCTTTAAAATACTATCCCGGTTACTTAAATCCATTGCCAAAATCAAATCATGTTTTGCAAAAAAAGATTTATTAAATTGTTTAGCAGTGTGTGAATACTTATAACCTGCCATCTGCCAAACCTGTTGGGATAAATCAGTTGCACCCTCACCCACATGCCAAGGACCAGTTCCTGAGCTGTCGACTATTACCTTTGGTTTTTTTATATCACTTGTCTTATTTGCCACCACCGCATTGGCCATAGGTGAGCGGCAGATATTGCCAAGGCAGACCAGGTGAAGGTGAAGGCGCTCTTTGCTCTTCAAATTACGCAGGTAATCTGAGCTGTCAATGGTTGGCATTTAGAGCGAGTATAGTTTTCCCACGTGCGTTTCATAAATAACCCAAGCCACGACCTGACCTATGACGATGTCTTCATGGTCCCCTCCTATTCAGAGCTTGCTAGCCGAATGGATGTTGATTTAACCGCTACCGATAAAAGTGGCACCACAATTCCTTTGGTAGTTGCAAATATGACCGCAATTAGCGGGCGAAGAATGGCTGAGACTGTTGCGCGCCGCGGTGGTATTGCAGTTATCCCGCAAGATATTCCACTTGAGATTGTTGCTGATGTAATCGCATGGGTTAAATCACGACATCTAATCTTTGATACCCCAGTTACCTTAAATCCAAATGAAACTGTTGCTGATGCAATTGATTTAATTACTAAGAGGTCACATGGGGCGTTAATTGTGGTGGAAAATGATATGCCGGTTGGAATTGTTACTGAAGCAGATTGTGAAAATGTGGATCGCTTCACCCAATTAAATAAGATTATGTCAAAAGATCTAGTCACCTTAAATGATGATGTAACGCCAAAGGCAGCCTTTGAGTTTCTAACTGAAAAACGCAGACGGCTTGCCCCAGTAATAAATAAACAAGGCAAATTAGTTGGAATTATTACTAGAACTGGCGCGCTAAGAGCGACGATGTATCAACCAGCGGTAGATAAAAATGGGAAGTTAAAGGTTGCTGCAGCAGTTGGTATCAATGGTGATGTGGCAGGTAAAGCAAAGGCGTTACTGGCAGCAGGTGCGGATGTATTAGTAGTTGATACCGCCCATGGTCATCAAAAGAAAATGGTTGAAGCGCTTAAAACAATTAAAGCTTTAAACCCTAATGTGCCATTGGTAGCAGGAAATGTTGTAACCGCAGCTGGCACAAAGGAGTTAATTGAGGCTGGTGCTGACATTGTTAAAGTAGGTGTTGGACCAGGTGCAATGTGTACAACACGTATGCAAACTGGTGTTGGCCGCCCACAATTTTCTGCCGTTCTTGAGTGTGCAACGGAAGCAAAAAAACATGGCAAAACTATTTGGGCAGATGGTGGCGTTCGCCATCCAAGAGACGTAGCCCTGGCCCTTGCTGCTGGTGCCTCTCAAGTAATGATTGGCTCATGGTTTGCTGGTACATATGAATCCCCAAGTGATTTAAGAAAAGATTCAGATGGCAGGCTTTATAAAGAATCATTTGGTATGGCATCAGCACGAGCTGTAGCAGCTCGGACTGCAAATGATGATGCCTTTGATAGAGCCCGTAAATCTTTATTTGAAGAGGGAATTTCTACCTCCCGGATGTATATCAATCCAAATCGTCCAGGAGTTGAAGATCTAATTGATGAAATCATTGCCGGACTTAGATCCTCCTGCACATATAGCGGAGCTAAAAATTTAATTGAGTTTAATGAGAAGGCGGTAATTGGAATCCAATCAGCTGCAGGTTATGCCGAAGGCAGGCCGTTATTTACCTCTTGGAAGAATTAAACTTCCTCTTTTTTAATATCTTTTCTAGATAACAAGATGTGCCCAATAAATCCAATAAGTAATGCTGCAATCACACCTAGATTTGCATACGCCCATTGACCCTCTTTGCCGCCAATTGGTGAGAGTAAATAACCTTGCCAAGATAACCAGGAAGCAAGTGAGTTTGTAACTAATCCCCAACCAATTATTGTGCCAAAAACAACTAGCCCAATAGATTTGAAGTTATAGGCACCGTATCTACCATTTGCATCAAATAGCTCTTTTTCGGCATAACTCTTACGAAGCAATACATCTGCCACAAATAATCCAGACCAGACAGCAACTGGCACGCCTAAGGTAATTAAAAAGCCTTGAAATGGCACAAAGAAATCACTTGCAAACCAAACTAAATAAATAGTACCAATTGTCATTATCAGCCCATCAATACTTGCAGCCACATATCTTTTAACTGGTAGGCCAATTGAAACCAATACCAATCCAGATGAGTAAAGATCTAAAATCGCACCACCTATTAACCCGAGAATTGCTACAAAAGCAAAGGGAATTAAGTACCAAGTGGGTAGCAATGTAGTTAGAGCGCCAATTGGGTCGGTTGCTACTTGCTGGTTTAACTCATCACTACTTGCTGCAAGAAGTGATCCATAAATAACTAAGACAATTGGCACGATAGAGGCGCCAAAAATGGTCCAGCCAATGACTGCTCTACCAGAGACTGTTCTTGGTAAATACCTGGAGTAATCAGCTGCGCAACCAACCCAACCAAGTCCAATTCCAGTTGTTGCGAAAATTACTGCGCCAATAAATCCAGCAGTTGTGCCATTTTCAATGGTAGAAACCTTTGCCCAGTTAACTGAATCAATTGTTAACAATATGTACCCAGCAGTTAGTGCGGTTGTAGTTATTGTCAGAAAGAATTGAATTTTCATAATTACTTTAAAACCTAAAACGCCACCAATAATGGTTAATCCACCTGCTAGTAAAAAGCCAAAGATTTTTGATAGATCAGGATCAATGTTTCCAACTCTGGTGAAAACGGTTTCAGAGGCTAATGTGGCAAGTGAGACTAAAACTGTCTCCCAGCCAACAAATATTAAATAAGATAAAAAGCCAGGTAATCGATTTCCTTTAACACCAAAAGCTGCTCGAGATAATGTCATGGTTGGAGCGTTAGCACGCTTACCTGCCAAGGAAGATATCGCTACTAATGAAAAACTGCCCAGTGTGCCAATTACCGCTGCAGCAGTTGCCTGCCAAAATGAAATACCAAAACCTAGAAAAAAAGATCCGTAAGAGAGTGCTAGAAAAGAAACATTTGCAGCAGCCCATGGCCAAAACAAAGAGCGGGCAGTGCCTCTTCGCTCTGATTGATCAATAAAGTTAGTACCGTTTGATTCAATCTGATTTGCTATCGATGCCATAGGAGAGGTATTTAACTAAACTTCTTAACTACCTTGGGCGCTTTCGACGCTCATGTGGGCGTGGTCGGGATTTCTTTTTCTTTCCACCGCCCCTAGATCTTGATCCACGGTAACCACCTGATCTTCCCCCATCATCGCTTTTCCCACCTTGTGCGCTGATTACTGGAATCCCAGAAGGCTCTGCTGCTCCAGTTACCTTTACTAAGTTTGCATCCATTGGTCTAACTGTTGATTCATTTAATCTAACCCCTGCTCTTGCAGCTAACCCATGCACACCTTTTCGTTGCTTATGAGTTGCAAGAGTTACCACAGTTCCAACCGCACCTGCTCTAGCTGTTCTGCCAGCTCGATGTAAATAATCCTTGTGATTTTCTGGCGCATCAACATGAACAACTAGTGAAACATCATCAACATGGATTCCTCTTGCTGCAACATCTGTTGCAACTAATGCATTTGTTGCTCCTGATTTAAATGCTTCTAGTACGCGAGATCTTTGTGCCTGAGTTTTGCCACCATGGAGTGCTCCAACTGCAACTCCTGCTTCATTCATCCGCTTAGTTAACTTATCTGCTCCATGCTTGGTTCTAACAAAAAAAATACTCTTTCCTTTTCTAGCTGCAATCTGTGAGGTGATTAAATCTTTATGTGATTGCTCCATAATCAATACATGGTGGGTCATATTTCCAGCGGTTGATTTCTCATTTGCAAGAGAGTGAGTGACAGGATTTTTTAAGTACTTCTTAACCAGTGAGTCAACATCCTTATCTAATGTGGCACTAAATAGCATTCGCTGACCACCTGGTTTAGTTAAATCCAAAATTCTTTTTACATCTGGCAAAAATCCCATATCTGCCATTTGATCTGCCTCATCTAAGACAGTTATTTCAATATCGTCTAGCTTTATGTGTTTCTTTTGAATTAGATCAATTAATCTGCCAGGAGTTGCCACCACAATTGGTACGCCTCGTTTTAAAGCTTGAATCTGTTTTGAGTAGGAAAGTCCACCTGCAACAACCTGTGAATTTAAATTAACTGATCGTGACAACGGCGCAATCACATCACTGATCTGCATAGCAAGCTCTCTAGTTGGCGATAAAACCAATGCTAGGGGCCTCATTGAGGCTGCTGTTCTTCCAGCAAGTCTGGTCATTAATGCCAATCCGAAGGCAAGAGTTTTACCAGAGCCAGTCTGCCCTCTGCCTAAAATATCTTTACCAGCAATGGCATCAGGCAAAGTCGCCTTTTGAATTGGGAATGGTTTTTCAATTCCAGAGGAATGCAAAATTTTAGTTAGCGCAGCATTAACGCCTAGATCTTTAAATGACATATTTCAACCTAACAAGACATGATGCGCGTCTTGGTGGTGATTTGAGATTAAGACTCGCATGGCACTTACAAAATGTAAGTACATGGGGAACTACTGGCTTAGTTTACCGCACTTTTACTGCGTGATTTACCAAAACTTAATCAAGGCGAATCTTGTTGTTATTCACAACTAGTTCAACCGCGACAATACCTTTATCTCCATCATTTAATTCTGGTTTAACCCACTCAATTTCTACATCCTTTAATCCTGACTTGATCTCTTCCTTAAACCATGAATCTGCCAATTGTTCATCATCAGCAATTACTATCTTTGAAATTTTGGCCACGCCGTTACCGTCTTTAGAAGGGTGTTGTTCAGTTAACCATTGAATAAAAAAGGGCAACTCACCGGCTCCAGTAATTTCTCTTACGCCGATCTGCTTCCACTTTAATTCACTGCCATCAGGTTTTGTTCTAGATCCATCAGCAGCTTTGCGACCAAACTTCTCTTCAACTTTTTGCAAATCACTTGAGCTAAACACCCAAGTTAACCAACCGCCACCTGCATCTGCTTTTTGCTTAACAGCTTTACCAAATGGTGTTGCATCAGTTGCTGGATGGTCTAGCGGACAAACAACTTCGATGTATTGGCCGTTGAGCAATGGCGCTGTGAAATTTCTTGTACCAAACTTTGGGTGTATGCCACCATCGACAAAAGCTGTTCCAATTTGTGAACCAATTCGATTTACTACATCAGAAATTTGGTCATGGGATGCTACATAAGAAATATGGTCAAGACGCATGGGAGTATTTTGCCTTATCTTTCAAGGTGCTAATTACCACCTTATTAACGTAACTCACACATCAATGCTTCGATAAGTAACAGAGGTGCTGCGTTTTGAGCCAAATTTCGCCTGGTTTTCAAAATTGCCTCGATTTTATCCAGTGTCTTTGCCTGACTGCTTGTTGCAGCTAGTTGATTAATTTGTTCGACTAGATCCTGATTAATTAATGAGTCAGTCGAGTTTGATTGAACCAACATAATGTCTCGATATAAAGTGGCTAAATCCAATAAAGCTCGATCCAAATAATCTCGAACCATTCTTGTAGATCTTGATTTTTGTTCTTTCTCCAACTCTTTAATTGCTTTAGAACCACCCGTTACCATTTTGCTACCGGTTGATCCCCAAGCCTCTTTTAGCTTTGAAATTTCATCTTCATCTTTTTTCTCTGCATCAGCAATCGCTTCTGCTTTAGCAGAGTCAACTAAAAATTGGGCGGCTTTATAAGCAGATGAAACATCTTTTATCATTAATGGAAGCTTTAAGATCTTTTCACGACTTTGCCTGGCATTTAAATCTGTTGCCAACCTTCTTGCTCTTCCAATATGACCGCCAGATGCTCTGGCAACAAACTCGGCAGTTTTTGTATCGATTTGATCTCTTTCAATCAATAAATTAGTAATTGCTTTAGCAGACGGGGTTCGAAGGGCTAAATGGCGACATCTTGATCGAATTGTTGGCAAGACATCTGTCAATGTTGGAGCACATAGCAACCAGATAGTTCTTAGCCCAGGCTCTTCAATAACTTTTAATAATGCATTAGCGGCAGAGTCCGTTAATCGATCTGCATCTTCAATTACAACTACGCGAAAATTTGCTACAGATGGTGCCCAAGAGGCTCTGCTAATTAACTCTCTGACCTCATCGATCTTAATTGATAAGCCTTGAGTTTTAATTAGTTCTACATCGGCATGCGTGCCCAGGATGGTTGAAAGACAATCTTGACACTTACTACACCCACCATCTTTGCAAACTAATGCAGCTGCAAATGCAATCGCAGCATTTGATCTGCCAGATCCAGCAGGGCCAGTAAAAAGCCAAGTATTTGTCATCGCTTGGCTTAGATCGCCTGCGCTATTTGCTGAGGTAACCGCCTCTTTTAGAATTGATATAACTTGAGATTGATCAATTAATGAGTTAAATACGCTCATTACTGTTTAATGTTTCGCTTCAACAATTTTATTGCGCCTACACGCTCAATAATAATTTGGTGAATTTGTTCAATACCAAGGGTCGCATCGACAACTAAGAATCGTTCAGGATCTAAATGAGCTAAATTCAAGTACTCCTGTCGCACCCGCTCATGAAATGCAATTGGTTCACTCTCTAGTCGATCTGTTGAGTGCAATCTTCCTAATCCAATCTCGGCTGGTAAATCCATAATAATTGTCAGGGTTGGAGTTAAAGATTCCGTTGCCCATCTAGAAATTCTTGCCACCTCGATCGGTAGTAAAACTCTTCCCGCCCCTTGATAGGCGATGGATGAGTCAAAGTATCGATCTGTTATTACAACCTCACCTTTTTGTAAAGCAGGTCTTATCATTGAGTAAACATGATGGGCTCTATCTGCTGCATACATTAAAGCTTCAGCCCGCGGTGAAATAACACCAGTTTCATTATCTAGAAGTATCTTTCTAAGTTTGTTTCCTAACTCAGTACCACCAGGTTCACGTGTTAGTAATACCGCTTCATTATTTTTCTCTAGCCACTCTTTTAATAACTTTGTTTGAGTTGATTTACCAGATCCTTCCCCGCCTTCAAATGATATAAATATTCCATTACTTTCTTGGCCAGTAATCGCCCCCAGCTCACCCCGTAAAGCGGATTTGATATCACTCAACAGTGAAACATTAGGTCGATCTCGCATTTGTAAATATGAGATCACACCGACTAAAACTGCGATTAAACCAGCAAAAAACATCGTAAATGCAGCACCGTTATAGGTAACAGTTGTCGTTCTAAATGAGTAGGTATGCTCTCCAATTGCTGCAGCAATTAAAGGCGCGATTGCTAATACTAAAACTAATGAAACTCTAATGAGAGATTGAACGAATGCAAATATTCTTCCTCGAACCTCATCTTCGACTTCAAGCCCAAGCATGGTAAATCCAGTAACCCAAGAAATTCCAGAAAATAGCCCCAGCAAGATAGTTATAAATATGGCAAGTACCAAGTTCAAAAC